>JBJOPC010000111.1:0-5089 GCA_046050965.1 Verrucomicrobiota bacterium
GTGATGGTCACGATGGGCGTGACGGTTTTGCTGCCGGTGAGCAGGTTGCCGCCGTCGGCGAGCGCGCGCAGGCTCGCGGTGGTGAGTTGGACGCCGAGCAGCGTGATGGTTTGGTTGGTGAACGCGGAGCCGACGCCGGAAGCATTGATGCCGCAAACTGTGTTCGTGCCGACGGTGGTGAGTTGGACGTAGTTCGTGAGTTGCGACGACGTGCCGTTGAGGCAGCGCGAAATGTCCAGCGCATCGCCCGCCGCGACGTTGAAGTCTTCGATGGTTTTGTTGCCAGAATCTGCACCGGCGACGATGAACAAATCTGCGCCACCGTTGCCGCGCAACGAATCTTTGCCACGACCGCCAATCAAAATGTCGCCCGCCGTGCCGCCGACGAGCCGGTCATCCCCTGCTCCGCCAACGAGAACATAGCTGTGATCTTGGCCGGCGCTCGCGCTGGAACTCGCGGCGCGATTGGTGCGCGCGCCGGAGGAACGCGAGGAGTCGGCGAGAATGTAACCGTGGTCGCGGCTCAAATAATAATTCACGAGCATCTGCTGCTCGCCAAACGCGAGGCCGGGTAAATCGCCGCAACCTGCTGGAGCGTTGGCAGCATTGCGCGCGGCGTCTTTCACCGCGTCGGTGTAGCCGGGGCGATAGACGTTGAGCGTGACGGTGAGGTTGGTGGTGTGCGCGGGGTTTTCATCGGCGAGGGCAACGGTGAAATTCACGGACGTCGCGGGCGCGTTGGTTTGCGTGTGAACGAAAACGAGGCGGCCTTGGTTCACGTCGTCTTGCGAGAAAAATCCGTTGAGCGCAAGCGCGGTGTCGGTGACCGAACCGTTGTTGGCGACTTGGTGGAGATAAAAAGTTCCGCCGCTGGGCAGCGTGGTGAGCGTGTAGTGGATTTGCGCAGGCGCGGTGTCGGAGTCGAGGGCGTCGAGCGGAATTTCCGTGGAGCCTTCGGCGTAAATCCAGAACTCGGTGGTGGCAAGCGACGGGACGCGGTTGTCCACGGTGGGATTTCCGCCGTGCAAAAATTCTTGGAGATTGTTCCAGCCGTCGCCGTCGGGGTCGGCGTTGGGGTCGGTGACACCGTAGCGGGTTTTCCACCAATCAGGAATGCCGTCGTCCGCGGAGTCAGCGAGATGGCTGGTGAGTTCGAGATCCAAGCGGTAGGTCGCGGCGCGGAGACTTTGCGCGACGTTAAACGTGGCCGCGCCGGGCGCGAGAATTGAAGCGGTCGCACCATCCACGGTGATGAGCAAATGACTGACGGAGGACGAACCCGCCATGAGCGGCACAGACGCATCGGAGGCGGTGAGACCGTAGGTGAGCGCTTCGTGCGGGACGGAGAGGCGGTAGGAATAGCGACCATCACCGAGGGGCGTGAGGGTGGCGGTGAGCGTGATGGTTTTGCCGTCAGCGCGTTGGATTGCCCAAACAAGATTGCCCTGCGTGATCAAATCGGCCTGACCGCTGGTGCGGTTGACGACTTGGCCGTAGAACACGGTGGCAGGCTCGGGGATTTGCGCGGTGGCGAACTGCGGCGCGAACCACGCGGCGAGCAGCGCGGCGGCGAAAAGTTTTTTGAAAATATTTTTCATAACTTGAGCGAGAAAAGTTTTAGTTACCCGAGTAGCCGTAGCTATCAATCGTAAGTTTAACGTCAGTGACGCTATTGATGAAGTTGTCCAAACCGGTGGTGGGGTCGGCGTGCAGCGACGCACCGGGGATAATGAGTAGCCACTTGGTATTCCACACGGAGCGACCGATGAGGCGCAGGTCTTGCACGGCGTTGAAGCCGAGCGCAAGACTGTCGCCGGTGGCAAGGAAGCTGGAATATTTCCGCACATCGCCGAGCGAACCGTTGGCACTGCTGACGGAGTCAACGAACGGACGCCAATTATTATTCACGAGGTTTGCGCTGGTGGCGGGGAACGGCACGGGGATGTTTTGGTCGGCGACGTTCCAGACGCGCAAATCGCGGTTGGGACTATTGGCAATGGTCATGATGTCCGAGCCAACCGGGATGAGGTAGGCGCGCGGTGACGCGGCGAGTGTAGCTCCGTCATAGCCATCGAACGTGACGGACACGCCGTGGATGCGGGTGGAATAAACCGACGGGTCGTAGGCGTGATCGCCCGCGCCAAGCGGGAAGCCGAAGAAGTTTTTGCCGGGCATGATTTGGGTGTTGAGTTCGATGACGAGGCCGGGTTGCGCGCCGTTGGTTTCAGGCGCGAACGGACGGCAGTAGCGGCGGAATTCCGGCACTTGCCAGAGGTCAGCTTTGCGAACGGCAGCAGAACTCAACAGACTCTGCCAGTCGCCGTTGGCGTTGGTCGCGGGGTCAATGCGGAACGCCTCGGAGCGCAGGGAGAACGTGGTGAGTTCGTATTGCGGGTTGTTCAAGCCCATGCGCGAGGACAGCACGTCGTAGTTGCTCTTGAGTTTGAACAAGTCTTCGGCGAGACCGCCAGCACCGACGTGCGGAGCGTCGTCCACGAGGCCGATGGTGCGTTGGTGAACGATGTCGCTCAAAATGTCCACGGGCGAACCGGGGTCGTTGCGGCTCAAGTTGAGGTCGAAGTCGTAGGCCAAGCCCGCGAGGTAGGTGTAGTAAGCGGCGAGGTCGAAGGATGAGCGGTATTTTTCCAACGCGGAGTTGCGCGAGTAGCGGAAGGCAATGTCTTGGTAACGCTTGGTCTGCGTCTCGGCAGCGACGCGTTTGTTGTAGGCGGTGCGCTCTTCGATGAGGCGGACACCTTCGCCGAGTTTCGCGCGGTATTGGTCGGAGAGGTCGCCCAAGGCTTGGATTTTGGAGAAGACATCCAAGCGAACTGCAGCTTCACCGCGCGCAGTTTTTTGAATTTCTTGCAGCGCTTGAATCAACTCGGAGCCTTGCTCGTGGCGATACTGTTCAATTTCAAAAATCGCGTCGGCCAAGCTCTTGGCAATATCTGTCCCTTCGATGACGCTGTCAGTGGTGAGCACGACGGAACGCAAACCGGCTTTGGCCACATCGGTTCCGACTTTCACAGCGCCGCGCGCGGGAGCCAACGCGTCGCCGGGGCTGAAGGACAACCCGGCCGTCGGCAAATCGCTGGGCAAGAATTCCGAAACGTCGTCCTTGAGGTCACTGACGGTGTCCAAGGCAAATTGAGCAATGCCGCCGACGACTTTGAGTGCCAGCTTGGCGGTGTCCAGTGCCGTATCCACGGCAATTTTCCCAGCACCCGTTCCGTAGTGATATTTGTATTCGTCGTATTTCACCTGCACTCCGTCAATGGAGTATTTCAACTCCTGCACCTTATCGTTCCAATCGCTGATGGCGATGCTCACGTCGGCCTGCGCTTGCACCATCTGCCGGACGAGCGATTGCAATTCGCCGGGCGAAGTGCGGATGCCCCACGACGCGGGGGCGACGTAGGTGTAACCGCTGGCCATGACGGGGAGGTTGAGATTGTCCAACGTGGCCGCCAAGTGGTCGGTGTTGGTGACGCTGAAATCGGTGTAGTTGACCGAGTTCACAAAATTGGTTCCGTCAAGGAATGTAAGCGCGTAGGTGGTCTTCCAAGAATTCGGCACACCCGTGATGCCGTTCAGCCCGTTGATGAATCCGCTGGAGTTCACCTGATTCGTGCGGTCGGTGTAATAAGCGGTGGGGGGGCGCGGAACTGTGCTGGAATTGACGGTGTTCACCGGCACATACATATACAGCATGGTGTCGGGGCCTTGGTAGCCGGGCGGATACGCTTTACCAGAACCAATCGTGCCTTCGTAAGGCGTGCCAAAGATTTGAATCAACTGATTGCGATACGCGAGGTCTTGTTCAAATACGCCCTGACGGAATTCAATTTCAGAATTCGCCACCTGACGCACGAGGTTGTTCAAGGTATTGGCGTTGTCAAACGTGACTTTGGCGTTGTCGAGCGCGGCCAAAGCTTTGAGGTAAGTCTGGTCAAAAAATTTCTGACCCTGCACGCCGGAACCGACGATGAGGAAGTTCGGATCCAGATTGAACGGCAACACGCCGTCGGTCAAACCGAGCGGATTATTGCCGCCGTTGATTTGCTCCATGGTGGATTGCATGGCAGTAAGATTGGCGGCGACCATGGCGATGTCTTGCACGGTGGTGCGATCCACTTTTTGGATGCCCGTGTAGTTCGTGTTCGGGTGCTGCGCGGGGAGCAAGGCGTTGGCGACCACCCAGTCGAAGTAGGTGCTCTGGCCGACGCGACGCGCCCATTCTTCCACGCCCCAACTGCGGTTCACGTCGTTGTCGTGGTAGCCTTGCCATTCGCCTTCAGGATTGGCGACGAATTTTTCGCGGTAGGTCAGTTTGACAATTTCCGCACCGGCTTGCGCCTTGGCGGCAGCCGTCTGCGCGAACTTGCGCTCGTCGAGATAATCCACGCGGATAACCACGTCTTGCGAGTTGATGTATTCGGAACGCGAGACCCAGTTGAAATAACGGTGACGCAGCAAGTCGTATTGGAAGGTCTGCGCGGTGAGGTAATGACCCCACGCGTCGCCGTGACCTTGCGGGTAGAGGATCATCGCGTCATTCACGTCAATGAAACCGTCCTTGTTGATGTCGCTGATGTTGTAATTCAACGCGTAGGCGGCTTCGCCTTCGCCGTGGGTGAAGTTCCAGTAGAGACGGTTGTTCACGGGCGCGCCGTTGAACGCGTCCACGCCGCGCAGCAACGCGAGTTCCTGTTCGAGCAACGAAGACATTTGGTTTTGGAACGCGAAGATGGTGGGCGCAAGGCTGCCGTATTCGGCGCTGCTGCTGCCGAAGCCAACGGTGGGGTCTTGCGAATCAGAAAACGCCTCGTTGCCGAGCAAGCGATAGAAATCCGATAGTCGCGTGGACGCGAGTTGCAGCGCGTTGGCGATGCTCGGCGTGGAAATGGGCGTCGAGAGATCAATGCTCAAATCTTTGCCGCGTTTGAAAATCGTTTCGTAGAGCGCGATGAGGCCAACGTTCTCAATGACGTTCTTATCCGGGTTCAACGCCACGGGTCCGACGTAAGCCGAACCGAGTTGCTGGAGCAAACTGGAATACGTCGCGGGACTGTCCGACGAAAAGTCG
>JBJOPC010000112.1:0-7024 GCA_046050965.1 Verrucomicrobiota bacterium
ACACTTTGCGGGCCGCATGAAACTGGCGAGCTTCAAAAGCAAATGGATGAGGCTATAGATAATCTCCGAGCCATCGCCAAAGTCAGCCCGATAGCGATTAAGACTCTTGTAGATTCACGCTACCCCGATTTCGTTGCTGAACAGCACCGACAAGGAAAATTGCTCCAATCCCCCCACTAGCAATAGCAGCGAAATTGGACTTTCTGCAATTCAAATTAGGACACTACCGGTTTCTTCGTGTCCATCGCGGCCACGGACAACGAAAAACTACAGCAAAACATTTTGCCGCTGGAACTCGCCGCCTGCAGCCGACTGATTCCCGTGCAAGTGGACATACAAAACCAGAAGGAACGTTCTTACCGCATGGAACACTTCGTAGGCTGCTACCAGCAGGTCGCGCGGTTTGTTTTGTTGGGGCGGTGAACGCCTGACTCCGAAGGAATGGACGCGAAATCACGCAAAAAACTGACGGAGAATTACTGCGTAACGTCAAAAAGCCGTTACTCAACCAAAAAACTTCCAAAAACCAGTTGCAACGAAAAGTTCCGTTGTTATTATGCGCGCCCGTTTGCCATTGATTGGGAGCGGGAAAAAATTTAAGCGAAATGCCAACCATTAATCAGCTCATCCGCCAAGGCCGCACTCGGGTCAAATATAAATCCAAGTCGCCGGCTTTGGAAAACTCGCCCTTCCGTCGCGGCGTCTGTCTCCAAGTCATGACCCGCACGCCCAAGAAGCCGAACTCGGCGATGCGTAAGGTCGCCAAGGTGCGCCTGACCAATGGCTTCGAGATCATCGCCTACATCCCGGACGAAGGTCACAATTTGCAGGAACACAGCATCGTGCTCGTGCGCGGCGGCAAAGTGAAAGACTTGCCGGGCGTCCGTTACCATATCGTTCGTGGCACGCTCGACGCCGCTGGCGTGGAGAAGCGTCGCGTCAGCCGTTCCAAATACGGCGTCAAGAAACCCAAGGTCAAAGCCGCCGCTGCCGCCAAGTAATCTGAAATAAATTTATGTCTCGCCGCCGCCAAGCTACCCGCCGGGAAATCATCAAAGACCCGAAGTTCAACAGCGTCCTCGTGTCGCGCCTCGTCAACACCATCATGTATGGTGGTAACAAGAGCACCGCGCAACGCATCGTCTACGGTGCGTTCACGGAACTCGCCACGAAGAACCCCACCATTACGCCCGTGGAAACGCTCCAGCGCGCGGTGGACAACGCCAAGCCGCGCATTGAAACCAAAGCGCGCCGCGTCGGTGGTGCGACGTATCAAGTGCCGCTCGAAGTTCCCGCCGACCGCCAAGCCGCGCTCGCGCTCCGCTGGTTGGTGGATTTTGCCGATGCCCGCAAAGGTGTGCCGATGAAGCAGGCACTCGCCACGGAAATCATGGAAGCCTACCAAGGCCAAGGCAACGCCATCCGCAAGCGCGATGACGTGCACAAGATGGCGCAGGCCAACAAGGCGTTCGCCCACTTCCGCTGGTAGAATATTTTCTTCACGAACGCCCCGAAGCAAAATCGGGGCGTTTTTGATTATCACCGACAGAGAACTTTTGATTTTTAATTTATGAGTGAAGCACCCCAATCAGCCAATGCCGCCGGTCGTCAATACACGATGGAGCGCACGCGCAACATCGGCATCGCCGCGCACATTGACGCCGGCAAAACCACGACCACCGAACGAATTCTTTTCTACACCGGCTTGATTCACAAAATCGGCGACGTGGATGACGGCAACACCGTCACCGACTGGATGGAACAGGAAAAAGAACGCGGCATCACGATTACGTCTGCCGCCGTCACCTGCTTCTGGACGCAAAAAACCGTCAAGCCCGGCGAAGATCAAATCTACAAGGCGTTCAACAACGTTGCCCACCGCATCAACATCATTGATACGCCCGGCCACGTGGACTTCACCGCCGAAGTCGAACGTTCCATGCGCGTGCTCGACGGCGCGGTCGCCGTGTTCTGCGGCGTCGCCGGCGTGCAGCCGCAATCGGAAACCGTCTGGCGCCAAGCCACGAAATACAATGTCCCGCGCATCGCGTTCGTCAACAAGATGGACCGCATCGGCGCGAACTTTGAAAACGCGTTGAACGATATGCGCACGAAATTGCGCGCGTATGCGTTCCCGGTGTTCTTGCCCATCGGCGCGGAAGACAAGTTCGCCGGCGTCATTGACGTGGTGAACCAGAAATGTTTCATCTGGGGCGAAGGCGATTTGACCACCGAAGGTTTGGTCTACGAAGTCAAAGACATTCCCGCCGAACACAAAGAACGCGCCGAAGCCGCGCTCGCGGAATTGATTGATGCCGTCTCCAACAAAGACGAAGAGATTGCCAACCTCGTGCTCGAAGAAAAGCCCATCTCCGCGCCCGTGCTCAAGGCCGCCATCCGCCGTTTGACTTGCAAGATTGAACTCGTGCCAGTGCTCTGCGGTTCCGCTTTCAAAAAGAAAGCCGTGCAAGTGCTCGTGGACGCCGTCATTGATTATCTGCCCAGCCCGCTGGACATTCCCGGCGCGACCGGCCACGAACTCGGAACCGACGTCGTTGTCAACGTGCCGACGACCGATCACGCGAAGTTCTGCTCGCTCGCGTTCAAACTCTGGACCGATCCTTACGCGGGCAAGCTCGTATTCTTCCGCGTTTATTCCGGTCAGCTCAAGAAGGGCGACAATATTTACAATCCGCGCACGCGCAAACGCGAACGCGTCAGCCGCCTCATGGTCATCCAAGGCAGCGAGCGCAAAGACATCAACGAAGTCTACGCCGGCGACATCGCCGCGCTCGTCGGCCTCCGCAACATCACCACCGGTGATACGCTTTGCGACGAAGATTTCGACGTGACGCTCGAACCGCCGACGTTCCCCGAACCGGTTATCTCGATGGCCGTCGAACCCAAGACGAAACAAGACCGCGACAAATTGTCCGAAGGTCTGCAACGTCTCGCCGAAGAAGACCCGACCTTCCGTTGCTTCACCAACGAAGAAACCAGCCAGCTCATCATCGCCGGCATGGGTGAGTTGCACTTGGAAATCATCATTGACCGTCTCAAGCGCGAATTCAAAGTCGAAGCCAACACCGGCGCGCCGCAGATTGCCTACCGCGAAACCATCACCAAGAAAGCCGAAGGCGAAGGTAAGTTCATCCGTCAATCCGGCGGCAAAGGTCAATACGGCCACGCCTGCATCACCATCGAGCCGAACGAAAAAGGCAAGGGCGTCGAAGTCATTGACGAAATCGTCGGCGGCTCCATTCCCAAGGAATACATTCCTGCCGTCATCGCCGGTATCGAAGAAGCCATCAAGGGCGGCGTTTACGCCGGCTATCAGGTCATTGACATCAAAGTTGAAGTCGTGGACGGCTCGTTCCACGAAGTTGACTCGAACGAACTCGCGTTCCGCATGGCCGGCATCTTCGCGTTGAAAGACGCCTTCAAATCCGCCGCGCCCATCTTGCTCGAACCGCTGATGAAAGTGGAATGCACCACGCCCGACGAATACCAAGGCGACCTCCTCGGCGACATCAACCGCCGTCGCGGAACCATCGTCAGCATCGAAGCGAAGAACGGCCAGACCGTGCTCAACGCCAACGTGCCGCTCGCCGAAATGTTCGGCTACGCCACCGCCATCCGGTCGCTGTCCAAAGGCCGCGCGTCCTACTCCATGGAGCCGTTGAGCTTCTCGCAAGTGCCGAACAGCGTGCTGCAAACCATCCTCGAAGTCGCCGCCAAGAAACCCGCCGCGCGCACCTAGTCATCATTCTGAAATGCAAAAGGCCGGGACTGAAAAGTCCCGGCCTTTTTTGTGGCGGTAGGCGTCTGGCGCATCGCCCTGCCGAGCAGTCATCCTATTTTATTTGAGGGCTAAGTCCGGGAATGATGAACTTCCAAACACCATCTATTTTGGCGAATGTCATATCATTAAAATATTCCTTACCTTCAAACAAACTTACCAAATGAAACGCGAGAACTTCTTTATATTGGTAAGTTTCTCCGTTTGGCTGATTGTGATTCATCGTGGTTAGGTTTCCACCATCTAGCCAAACCTCGTGCGACTCACGTTGAATAAAATCTGTGTGGTTAGTTCGCCGAGCGCGGCGTCAAGGTGCGGGGCGATGGCTTGCCACGAAATTTCGTGGTCGGCGGTGGCGAGAATCTCATTCATGGCAGCGGCCTCGTGTTCGCGCGCGCGGCGGCGCACGTCGGTGCGGACGGTTTGCGCGGCGAGATTTTGCGCGGTGCGATGCAGCCAACCGGCCAGCACGGCGCGGTCGGTGAGCGAGGCGGCGTTTTTGGCGAGCGCAAGGAACACGCTTTGGGTCACGTCTTGCGCGAGGTGGGCGTCGCCGCCGACCATGCGTTGCGCGGCGGAGTGGACGAGGTCAACGTGGCGACGGACGAGTTCGGCAAACGCGGGTTCGGAGCGTTGTGCGGCGTAGGCGGCGAGGAGTTGGGCGTCGGTTTGGTCGTTCACTCAACTGATAGTAGCCGCCGACTGAAAAACCGGACAAGAAATGTGCGGTTTAGAACGTCAAAAACTTCAACGCCTGCACTTCGCGGCGGAACACGAGTTGGATTTCGTTCTGGCGAAACTTCACATCAATCGGGCAGCGGTCTTGGTAATGGTCCCAGATGATGCGGCCGTTCTTGGGGTTCAGGCGGCGGATTTTCAAGCTCGCGGATTTTTCGAGGCCGGTGTCGAAGCCGTAGGTGGATTCGCCGTGTTCGTCGAAATCGCCGGACTGCGATACGACGACAAAAAGATATTGGCCAGAAACGTAGTTTAACATCCCGCCGGGCTTCGCGCTCCAGAGCAGTTTGCCGCTGCGCGGATCAAGCTTGGTCACCACGTCGTCCACGCGTTTGTTCACGTCAATCTGCCGGGAAAATTTTATCGAATCGAGGTCGGCGGTGGTGGTGTTCAAATAAATCATGCCCGCGTCGTCGAAGAAAATTCCCGCGATGCCCACGCTCGGCAAACGCCAGCGCACCGCACCCGTCGCGAGGTCGAACGCGGTCAGCACGCCTTCGTCCGCCACGTAAAGCACGCCGCCGCGCTCCACGCACGGGCCCGCGCCGGTGGTGGAACTGTCGGCGTAGGCGTAGCGGTCGAGCGGGAGTTTGAAAGTGAGCTTGGCTTCCCAGAGTTTTTTGTTCGCCTTGTCGAAGACGCGGAGCATTTCGCCCGCGGCGAGGACGTTCACCGTGTCGAGCGGGATGACGCCGGGCGGGCCGGTGACTTCGCCGACCCATTCGGCGGAAACTTTTTCATCGGCGCGGCGCAAGGTGACCCAGTAGCGGCTGACGTTTTCGGTGACGGTGTCGCCGCCGCGATCGCGCTGCATATCGTTGAGCAGTTCATTGACGATGGCACCGGTGGCGGCTTGATTGACCTTGCCGTCGAGCGCGGACTTGCCGGACTTGGCTTTCATTGCGCTGTGGGAAATGATTTTTTCTTCGAGCAAGCGCACGGAAAATTGCAGGCAACCGTCCTTGAGCGGGATGAGCGAATAATCTTCGCGTAGCAATGGGTTCGCGGTCGGCTGCGCTTTGGGAACGCCGTCTTGGTCGTTGATTTCGTTCATCAACCGCTCCTGATTGTAAGTGCTCGACAGCGTGGCGGGAAGGGCGATGCGCGCGGGCAAGGACATGGACTGCACTTGCGAAGCGATGAGCGAGGGGTCGAGCGGCGTGGCGAGATTTTTGTCGGACGGTTTCATGGGCAAACCGCCGTAGCGCGTGTGCGAAGAATTTTTCGTGGTGGCGAGCGAAACTTTGTGCGACTTGGCGCCGGCAGCGTCGGCGATTTGTTCGTGCTGGATTTCGCCGGTAGCGAGCGCGATGTGCGTGACGCCGCGTTGGCCGGGCGTGGCATTCACAAGCAACACTTCGTCGCCCTGCGCAACCGCTTCACCGTCGGTGAGGGGAATTTCCTGCTTGGGTTCGCCGCTCGCCCAGTCGTAGCGCGTGAGTTTGCCGGGGGAAAATACCCAGACGTTTTGCCCGCTGACGCGCAGGCGCAAGCTCTCGACGGCGTATTGATATTCAAACATCGCTTCTTTGCCGCCGCCCGTCGGCTTGGCAATCAGTTCGCGCGACCAGATTTGGTTTTTATTTTTTGTGTCGTGCCGCGCGAGCGTGGCGCCGTGGAGAAACACGATTTGATGGTCAGCGCAGAAAACACTTTCGCCGGAGCGCGCCGGGTCTTGGTCAAAACGCACGGCGAAATACGGACGCGGCATGCAGCCCGCGAAAATATACCAGAGCCATAACCCCACGAGCGCGAGGACGATTGCGCCCACGCCCGCTGCCGCAAAACCCACCTTGCGCCAGTGCCGCGCCTCGACGAACGCGCGCTCGTTTTCATAGACGGGCAATTCAATGCCGTTGGCCGATGCCTTCGCTTTGCAGAGCGGCGAGCAGGCGTAGCCGAAGAGTTCCATGCACGACGGGCAAATGGGTTTGCGGCAAATGAAGCAGCGTTCGCTTGTGCGCGTGGGCGCGTGTTTGTTGCAGACGGGAAATTCTTCTTCGGCGGGCGCGGCTTCAGTTTGCGTTTCAGTTTTTGGTTCTTCGCGATGAATGGACAAGCGCGCTTTGACCGGCGCGGGCGCGGGCGTGGCGTCGGCGAGTTCCTGTTGGATGAGTTGGTTGACGAAGCCGGAGATGTCCGTGCCGCAGTTCTGGCAGACGAGTGAGATGGGGTTGACCACCATTTCCGGCGTGGCGTCGAAGGAATATTTCGCGCCGCAAGCGCATTGGACTTTCATGTCAGGGTTTGGGGTTGGAGTGCAACGCGGAGAGTGCGGAGCGCATGAGGTGAGTTCAAGCTTTAGGTTGGTAGCGAGCTGACCTTAAAGGTGAAGTGGATAAAACTTTTCTGAGAAAAGTCTTGGTAAAAAATTAGCGGAGGCGTAGAACTCGTGCCGTCCGCAGTTTGTGGTTGGACGTTTCATTCATGAAGCCTGCCGCTCAAATTCAGCCGCTCGCCGCCGCTCGCCAGCTTTTTGCCTTCAAG
>JBJOPC010000113.1:0-5343 GCA_046050965.1 Verrucomicrobiota bacterium
AGCGCGGGAATAACTCACTTGCTCCACTGCTGGTCCGAGAAATTCGTCATAGATGTTGTGAAGGTGCAGCGCACAGTGATGTCGAGGCCGCAACAGCAACAACGCCGGGCCGGTCTCCCAATCGGCACACCAAACCCACTGGTGAGGTTGTGCGCCAGCCTCGCGAAGGAGAAATTCCACTGCATTTGCGAAAACGATGGTGTCGGTCAACAGGCCGTCTGTCGCATAAGGCGAAACGTCTCCCTGAAAGAATCCATCAACTGCAACGAAAAGAATCGGCTGGCGATTCGGTTCGCTCGCCAGCAGCAGGCGCAGCGGCTTGAAAACGCCCGGGGCGATTTCCAACCGAAAAGCGACATTCAAATCTGTCACCTTGCCGTAGGCGAGCGCAGCTTGTGCGGTTGCCATGCGCGGTTGCCAGGGGGCAATCAGTAGTCCAAGGAGCGCGAAAGTGCGGCGCTCCTCCCGCACAACAGCGGTGATACCGGTGCAAGGTGTGAAGTCAGTTTCCCAGCGCAGGCTGAAAAAGCTTGCGGCTTGGATGAGTTTTCGGACAGAGTCCGTCAATTGGTTATTGGGCGTTTTCATGCGTGATGCGCCCTTTGTAAACGAGGAGTCAGATTTTCCTGTTTATTTCTGAAACTCGCAGCCGGACAGATGGTGTTATTCGGGGAAAATGCTTACGGGTGAAAGCGGCATCTGGTCGGCATGTTCATTCCGTCGGAATGGACAACCCTCTGACAAATCCACAAACCCTCTTTCTGACAAGTTTGTAAAACTGTGGCAACATTTGCGCGTATCTCGTAACATATAAACGCAGCCAAACTTGTCGTGTTATGGAACAGAAATACTATCGCTTTGGTTACACAAACCCGCCGGGGGAAGGACAGCCACGATTGCACCACAGTCGGGACGGCGCGGCGTTCAACGAACTGGCGGCTGATCTTCCGTTCAAGGGCTATCACTACGGCACTTTCATTCACAACTATCCGAAACACTCTCTGCCGGAAAAGCATTTTGCATTTTTGAAGGCGGGTGATTTGGTGGTGTCCGCAACCCGTCCACCGCGTTCCGATTATCTCGGCGACGACTTGCGTGATGGAGAAGGAAAAGACCGCAGATACATCATCCCGAGCAACGATCATCTGGAAAACGCAATCTTCAAGGACATCGACCGTTTTTTCGCGCACGTTTCCCGTTACTGCGTGGAGCTGTCACCGGAGATGGCCGGCGTGTTGCCGCCGAAATTTGAAAGCATGAGCCACATCAAATTTCATACGAAGGGCAAGGCGACCATTCATTCGACAATGGCAACCATTGGCGGACGCGTCCGCGAATTAAAAGGCCCAAAGGAGTTCAATGCGGTCGGTTACTTTTTGCACCTCGGAAAAATTACCGGCTATCCTTGTGGGCTGGTTCTCTCCTTCAGCATGGGCGGCTACGAAAACCTGCTTTGGAATCGGATTGTGCGATTGCGCTATTCAAAGTGGTTTGACAAACCCGTGTTCGGCTTTGCCTTGCTGAATCTGCCGGAAGAACCTGAACGCCCCCTGACGCCGGAACTCGCAGATGGAGCGACGAGCAAAGTATTGATCGAAAAATGGCTCGACGTAAACGGGGCGGAGAATTCCCAATTTGTGAAAGCCGGTTCAGCCGCACCCAAAGCGGCTTTGAAAACCAAATCTTCAGGCCGCAAGCAATAGGCGGCTGCTTAAAATTCCGGGTCATCGCGGAATAGAATCGGCTCTGGCGCGGATTCCCGCTTCGGCGGCAGGCCGAGCGGCAGGATTACCACCGACATTTCATGGACGGGATGCTTGCGGGTGCGAGTGAACATCCATACCAGCACCACGGCACAAACCGCTACCAGACCGGCAAACAAATAGTCGCCGTGTTCCCGGATCATTTCATCCAGAAACTTTGTCACACGCGCCACATAAAAAACCGGGTGCTGCATAAACTCGTGTTTGGTTAATTAGGTTTTGAGCCAGCGGTTGAGCTTCCAAGTCGCTGCGAGCGGTTTTTTCTTTGCTGCCGCGTCCAGAGGTCGCTCCAAAAATTCAACCAGCAATTCAATGACGGCGGCGAGCTCCGGAGCTTCGTTCTTTAATCCAGTCTTGCGCCAAAATGCCTGCCAGCCGCGCACTTTCGCCGGGTCAGTGCCAAACATCGGTGTCAATCCAGCCGGCAGCCCAGCAGGAAACGCCGTGCCACGTCGGTCAAAGGTCGCCGCGATGGATTTTACCAGCAAGTCACCCTCAAAAGGGAATTTCTGCGCGAGATAATGCAGATCAAAGTAATCTTTGAAACGCGAGTTCAACATGCCCAATTTCACGATGGCCTCCAGTTTCTCGGCCACGACGGTTTCGCGCGAATACGCCCGCAACTTGGGTGCGGCCATGCCCAGCATGACGGGAAAGGTAATTTCCTCCGGCGCAACTGGCAGCGCGTCGCCGAAACCAACATCCACCTGCAACGGCACCACGGCCTTGCCAAGATTGGCCCGCAGCTTCACCCGGATGCCGGCATATTCATCCTGGGCGCGAATGTCTTCGCACACGACCGAGCGCGCATCGAAATCAACGCCGTCGGCTTCGACCTCCAAGCGGCACAATTCCCTGAAGATGTCCGCCAATCGTTCTGGCGACGGATGCCCGAAGCCGAGCAGATCCAAATCCCGTGTGACGCGGTGCAGACCCGGTTCCCAGAGCGCGAAGAGCATCGCCCCTTTCAAGACGAATTGCTCCCGATGGCTGGAGCGGGACAGCCGGTAGAGCAATCGCTCCAACGTAAACCGCACCAGCAGCACGTTGTATTCTTCCCCCGTTTTTGCGCGGTGTTGGGTCAGCCGGGCATGGACTGAAGCGGCGAGATTTTTCATGCGAGGCTGTCGAAGTAAGGGCGCATGACGTTGAGCACCCGGCAGATTTTGGCGTAATGCCAGAGTTCCCCGGACGTGGCTTTCTTGTCCCGCCACGCATCGCGCAGTGCCTCGACCGCGATGTTGACGCCGATGCGGTTGCGAAAACGGAAACAGTCGGCCACAGTTTTCGCGACGCAATAGACCGGCACGGACACGCCCTGGATGACATGATGTTTGATTCCTTTGGTCATCATTTCCCCGGAAAGCGTCACCACGCGCAGCGCTGGGCTGGCTGATTTTGGCGGTCGCGTTCCGCGTGAAATTGCGATCCAGACTTCGGCTGGATTCTCCGTGGTCAGTCCGTGAAAGCGCAGCGCGGAGAGCAGGCAGATGACTCCCTTCGGTGAAAGTTTTGCCGCCTCTGCCAGCGAGTGATTCTCGGTGAGCGGTGCGCCTGCGACCACATAAAGCCCCCGCCCGGTTTTGAGCAGCTCACCGCTCTCGACCAGTTGCTTGAGATACACTCGCGGGACGCCAATGGATTTCAGGTCACGCGGACGCAGCACCCCCAACTTACGCGTGTGTTTCAGAACTGCTTTTTGGTGGTTCTTTGCCACAAAGCCATTATTACATAATGTATGCAGTTGGCAACAAGTGAATACATTCCGTAAAGTGGCCGTTTTAACCATTGCCACGGGTCTTGCAGGCGGGCAACACGGAAAAATACACGGAAGCCCATCGCGAGGACGGGCTTCCGTGTGTGATGAGGCCGGGGCAAAAGGGCCGGGCTTCAAACGCCAACGCCTTCCGGTTTCTGCTGTTGCTGCTGGCCTTGAGTGCGGGCGACGGCGCGGCGCGTGGAGCGCGCGATTTGGGCGATGACGCCTTCCTTCTGGTCTTCGGGCAGGTCTTTAACCAGCGTTTCGTAGGCGTGCTTGAGCGCAGGGTTGGAATTGATGCGCTTCATCATTCCCTCGCGCATCCGCTGCTGACGATCCAGCTCGCGCACTTCGCTGAGGACCACGCTGCGTTCGAGCCGCTCGCGCGGCATGGCCTGAACGTAAGTCCAATACTTCGGGTTCTCTTTGATGTAGGCATCAATCTTTGCATCCACCTCCGGGTTGGTGCGGAAGGTGGGCTGTTCTGCGGGGGCGGCATTGCCGCTGGCGCTCGGTGGCGCGGTGGTTTTCGGTTTGCTCATAACGATTTGTGTTTTGGTTTTTGTTGCGCGGCATTTGCCGTGTTCACCGGATCAAGGCAGCCAAGCCGCCTTGCTCCGGCAAAGTGTCTTCATGGTTTCGGGGAATCATTTGATTCCGGTGAAAAAGCGGGAACGTCATTGGTTAGCGCGGGAGTTGCGCTGATGGTTTGCAATTCCTTCTCAAAAGCTTTGACGCGCTCCTCGGTGGCGGTGAGCCGCGCGTTCAAGAGCGCGTTGTTTTGACCGACGGTTTTCATTTCGCCGAAAACCTTCTGCAATTCCTGGTAAGACTGCGCGAGCCGGGCCGCTTGCTGCATGACGAGCGCGGTGGCTTCACGCTGACGATTCATTTCCGCAATGAGGGCATCGTTGGTCGGCGACGGCGCGAACGCGGCGTCCGGCGGCGGGTTCAACAAATTGGCGGCGTTCGGAGAACCGGGATGAAGATTCCAGCGCGAGGAAACTTCGATGCGATAGACCGGGTGTTCTTCGTGCATCGTTTCAGGGTGGTCGGGGTCAATATGGCGACCAACGTGATAGGCGCGGGCAACCTCTGCATAACGCAGAGATTCAACCGGAGCGACCGCCGCAGGCGGCGCGGGGCGAACGGCGAGTTGCGGGCGCGAAGCGCACGAGGCAACGAACACGAGTGGGATGAGCGCGAGGTATTTCATGGTTTGATTGAATTTAATGGTGGTTGGAATGTGGCAGGGACGGCGGTGATCGTTGTGTCCTCGGTAAACGGCTTTTCCGAGCCGCCGATTTCGGCATCGGCCCGGTCAATGGTTTGCAGGACGTAGAGGTAAAACTGTTTTCCGCTCGCCACGCGGACGTAGAAACCGTCCTTCTGAATTGCGTCGTAGATGCGCTGTGCGTAGGTTGAAAGCACCTTCTGCGCGCCTTCAAACGGCGCGTTGTTCAACGTCGGACTGTTGATCGGACCAAAGGTCGTCTGTTGCTTCTCCGTCAACGCCCCGGCTGCACCGGAAAGAAACGTGGCGGCAAACATCTTGATCTCGGCGAGGTCGTCGGACTTGATGACGCGCCCGCGCAAACCGGCGCTGCCGTCCGTGATGCCCGCAGGCGTCGAAGCGCAACTAGGCCCGATTACCACGGGCTTGGGCGAGGTTTTCCAATACACGCTCGTCAGCAAGGATAAGAAATATGACGCGACGGAACTCCGCACGATCCAGCAATACATCGTGCGGCCCATTCTCCGCACCGTGCCGGGAGTGACGGACGTGAATTCCTTTGGCGGTCTGGTGAAACAGTATCAGGT
>JBJOPC010000114.1:0-8039 GCA_046050965.1 Verrucomicrobiota bacterium
TTCCAGAACAGAATCGGCCAGTCGGGCGTGGCGGTGAGCGTGGAGAGTTCGGGATTGAGATTCAGTTTCAGCAAACGGCGTCCGGCGGCGTCTTCGCGCACGGTGAGCAACGGCGTGTTGCCCGCGAGAATCACCGGCACGTCGCCGGGCGCGTTCGTGAGCGCGGCCGCAGCCCAGACGACGCCCGGCAGCGCGATGCCTTCGGCGAGCGGGTGCGAGGTGTCCACGATGAACGGGCCGGTGAACGCGGTGGCGTTGGAGGCGGCGAGCCAGTTGAGCGACCAGCAGTTCGTGCCGGTGATGGTGTCGCTTTGGTGGATGACGAGCTGCGGGTCGGCGTCGAGCTTCGCGCGCAAGCCGGTGGCGTCGAGCGTGCGGTTGGCGAGTTCGGTGAGCGCGGGGCTGGTCAGCGCGACTTGCACACGGATGCGTTTGTGGATGGGCGGGAGCAGTTGCGCTTCGTTGTCCTCGGCGAGCGCGTCGGGTTCGAGCGCGGCGCGGAGCAACGGCGTGGCGGCGGGCAAATTGAAAACGACGCGCTGTTGTCCGTGCGGCGCGAGCGTGAGCAAGGAGCTTTGCACGGCGTTGGAACTGGTTTGCACGAGCAGCTTGGTGGTGTGCGCGGTGTCGGAGAAATTGGCGACTTCGAGCAGGCAACGGTCGGTGTCGCCGAGCGCGGTGCGGGAGGCGTTGACGAAGGCGACGTTGGCGAGCGGCGCACCGAACGCGCGCCACTGGAGTTTGTCGCCCGCGACTTTGCCGTCGGCGGGCGCGTGGTCGGTGAGGACGAGGATGTTGGCCTGCTGGCGTCCGAGTTCGGCGGCGCGCGCGACGGCGGCTTCGAGCGAACTGCTCGGCGACCAGCAATTCCATTGCGCGAGGAGCGTGTTGACTTCACTCCACGTTTTCACGGGTGCACCGAGCAAACGCGGTTCTTTGCCCGCGAGCACGAGGCGCGTGGACGGTGGCGGCTGCGAGCGAAAAAGTTTTTCCAACGCTTCGCGAGCGCGTTGTTGCACGGATTGATTGTCACGCACGGCACGCATGGAAAACGAATCGTCGAGGACGACGATGAGCGGGCGGGTGGCTTGCGGGAGTTTCCAATTAGGCGCGGAGGCGGCAAGGACGAGCAGGAGCAGCGTGAGGAGTTCGAGGAAAAAGAGCAGGGGAAGCTGGAGGCGATGGACTTTCGCGCCGCCTTCTTTGGACTGCACGGTGAACTGCCAGAGCAAGAGGCTGGAAACCTGACGCCGCCGGAAGCGGTTCCGCAAAATATAAATCGCCGCGAGCGCCGGCACGGCGGCGAGCGCGAGCAGGGCGAGTGGATAAGTGAGGAACGGAATCATGCGGGCTTGAAAATATCGGGCGTGATTTGCAAGTGCATGCCGTTCTCCCTCACCCTGACCCTCTCCCGCTGGGAGAGGGAACAGCTTCGCGGCGTGGCGGAAATTTGTAAGCGTTGGGTGCGAACTCTGCGCTCACAAACGTCCGCAAAACTTCGCGCGTTTCTCCCTCGCCCGGCGGGAGAGGGCAGGGGTGAGGGAGAACGCGTGATTAAATTTTTAATTTTCATTTCACGCGGGAACCAGCAACTGCAACGCTTCCAACTCGCTTAAACTTTTTTCCAAATCCTCGGCGACGATGGTGGTCAGGTGCGCGCCGGTTTGGCGGCAGGCGTCGGCCCAGGTCTGTTGCCATTGCGCGAGGTGGTCGCGGTATTGTTTCACGACGGAGGCGTCCACAAAAATTTCTTTCTCCTCGCCGGTTTCGCTGTCCACGACGCGGAGATTGCCGGGCTCGGGCGGCTCGACATCGGCGCGCGCGAGCAATTGGATGACGAACAAGCCCGCCGCGCCGTCGCGCAAACGACGCAAGGTCGTGAGCGGATTGCCGGGCCACAGCAAATCGCTGATGAGCACGCGGACGCCGAGGCGACGGAGTTTGGGCGCGAGAATTTCGTAGGATTGATCGAGCGTGCGCGGGGAATTGAATTCGAGTTTGTCCCACGCGGACGGCGTGAGGTTGTCGTTGGCGAGGCGTTGAAAACCTTCGCCGGACAGCCAGACGGCTTGCGAGCATTGGGCGTTCGCGGCGGCGGTGGCGAGTAGCGCGGCGAGTTGGGCGACGGCGTTTTGCTTCGTGGTGTTTTCCAGATTCATCGAGCGCGAGCCGTCGAGAATGAGGTCGAGGTGCGGGGTGACTTCCTCGCGGAAAAGTTTCACGGTGAGTCGGTCGGTGCGGGCGTAGATGCTCCAGTCGAGCGAGCGCAAATCATCGCCGGGCTGATACTCGCGGTAGTCCTGAAAATCCACGGAACTGCCCGCGTGCCGCCCCGCGCGCGAGCCGACGGTGCTGCTGGGCGCGACTTGCGGAATCTGCAACGCGTAGCGCGCGCCGAGACGTTCGCCGGATTGGAGGGCTTGGCGGAGGGAGGAGTCCATCGGTCAAAGCGGGAAAGTTTTTTTTAACCACGAAGGCACGAAGGCACGAAGAAGCAAATCCATCTTTGTGTCTTCGTGTCTTCGTGGTGAAAAAATCATGGCAGCGGCGGCGGTTGGGTGAAGTCGGTGCGCGGTTCGAGCGGGCGGAAGTTTTTCCACTGCGCGGCGAACCAGCGGGCATTGAGCAGCAGGGCGACGAGTAGGAGCGCCGCGCTGCAAATGACGTGGAGATATTGATCGGCGGAATTTTTCAGCGAGAACGCGTTGAACAAATTTCCGGGCTGGAATTTTTCCAGCGTGGACCACGACAGGTGATTCGCAAAAAACAAAACTACGCTCGGCAGAATCGCCCAGCCGCCCGCGAGGATGAGCGCAAAAATGGCGGCGAATTTCGGCGAGCGGTGCGGCAACCACCGGCGATGCACGAACAAACCCGCGAGCGCGTAGGCCAGCGCGTAGCAGGTGACGCTGATGAAGATGGTGATGAAATTATAGACATCGGTGTCGCTGGTGAATCCGCTGCGGTGCGCGCTGCTCGCAGAAAAATAGAGCAGGCAACCGAACGCTAACGCGCCGGTGAGGACGGCGAGCAGCGTGACCCACAGCAAACCACCCGCTGCGCCGTTGAAAAAGAGGAATGCGAGGCGTCGCTTCGCAGGATTTTGCGGCACGTCGCGCAACACGCGCGGGCTGAGGCGGTCGTGGTTCGCGATGACGTTGATGAGCGCGACGGCGAGCAGCATCAGCCACGGCATCGCCCATGGCATGACAAGTTCGGGGCGGCTGTAGCGGACGATGCCCCACGCTGCCCAGAGGCCGGTGAGCAGCCACGCGATGGTGAGAAAAAGCCGGACGGGCAACGCGCGGTTGGCGGACGGCGGCGCGATGAGCGCGACGGCGAGAAAATAAAACAGCAGAACGAGCGCGAGCGCGATGGCGAGGAAGGTGAGCCAGCCCGTCAGCGTTGAACCGCCGCCGCCCAAACTAAAAAATGACCCGCCACCCATCGCCATGCGCGCGACGGAAAACGAGCCGAAGATTCCCGTGCCGAACACGAACCCGCCGATGGTGAACAGCATTTTAAGCCCCTTGCTCAAGGGCAGACACGCGAAGAAAATGGCCGCCATGTTCAGCACACACACGGCGACAAACAACATCGTCATCGCACCGAACACCGTCGGCAGGTCAATGCCGCGCAGGAGATTTGTGAACGCCATGAATGGCAGGCACGCGCTGAAAAACAGCACCGTGATATACGCGCCGCAGAAAAATTTCCCGCGAATGATGCGCTCCGGCGACAGCGTGGAGATGTAGAGCAAGTCGTGGTTGGATTCCTGTCGCTCGGCGTTGATGCGCGTGGCGAGATACATCGGGATGAAGATGACGCTCATGAAACCGAGGATGGCGATGAACGTGCCGAAGATTTGTGCGCCGAGTTCGCGGCTTGCGCTATTGACGCTGGAGTTGATGAGAAATCCGAGCGTGGCGAGAAACAGCACAAGGAGGAACGCGAGCAGCACGCCCGGCACAGCCCAACTGCGGACGGCTTGGCGAAGTTCCTTGATGACGATGGGATTAAATTCCCACGCGCGCCAGTTGGCGAAGTGGGATTTTAGCGCGGCGAGTTTGGCGTTCATTGGACGCCTCCTTGGGTGACGTTCATGAAGATGTCTTCGAGGTTGGCTTTGGTCTGACGGAATTCGAGGACGCGGAATTTTTTTTGCACGAGCGAGTCGAGCACGTCGCAGGCGGCAGACTCGTCGCCGTTGAGTTCAAAATGGATTTCGTTGATCACGTCGCGGGCGTTCTCGACGTGTGGCGTCTGGAGCAGTTCTTTGAGCAGCGACGGCAGTTGCCCGTGCTGGCTGTCGAGCAAACGCACGGCGACGGTGCGGCGGGGCGCGCTCTTCTTTAGCACGTCGTCAATCGTGCCGGTCTCCAGAATTTTGCCACGCTCAATGATGACGACGCCGTTACAGATTTCCGTCAACTCGGTGAGAATGTGCGAGCTGATGAGGATGGCTTTCTTGCGCGCCGCCAGCAGCGTAAGCAACTCGCGCAGTTCCACGCGCGCTCGTGGATCGAGGCCGGCAGCGGGTTCGTCCAACACGAGCACGTCGGGGTCGTAGACCAGCACACGACCAAGGCTGACGCGTTGCTTCATGCCTTTCGAGAGCGCCTTGAGATGTTTGTCGCGGATGCCGGTGACGTTGGTGAACTCCATCACGGCGTTCACGGCGGCGGTGCGAGCTTTGCCACGCAAGCCGTAAGCGCGGGCGAAAAAATCGAGATATTCAACCACGGTGATGTCCGGGTGCGCGGGCAACGTGTCGGGAACGTAACCGACGGCGCGCCGAGCGAACTCCGGTTCCACGCAAACGGATTGGCCGTTGATGAACACGTCGCCGTCGGTCGGGTCTTCGATGGTGGAAATAATCCGCATCGTGGTAGTCTTGCCCGCGCCGTTGGGACCGACGAAGCCGAAGATGTGGCCGGAGTCGAACGCGAACGAAATGTTGTCCACGGCGACGGTCTTGCCGAATTGTTTGCGGAGATTTTTGACTTGGACTTTCACTTCGCGCCTCCTTCATTTTCCAGCACACCGTAAATCACCGTGCTGGCGCGGGTGTGTTTGGCTTTGGCGGCGAAGCCGAGCGCGTTTTCGAGGAACGGATTTGATTCCAGTTCGGCGAGGTAACAGCCGGGCTTCAGATATTTCTCCGGCTCGGTGAGTGGCGCGGCGAGGGCGGTGAACCCGGCGTCGCGGAGCAAATTGCCGGGACCTTGGGCGGACGTGAGCTGCGGGTGCGCGGTGGACGGGAGTAATTTCATTTTCTCGCCCGCCGGAAGGTTGTTGGCGGAATAAAGTTTGCCGTCGGCGTCAGCGAGCCAGAGCGTTTTGATTTCGCCGCCGAGACCGTTGACGATGGAAAGTTGACCGCCGGTTTTGTCGAGTTGCAAACGTTCGCGGCGCGTTTCGTTTTTGCGAATGTGAAAGTGCGCTGGCACACGCGCGGAAATCCAGCCGCGCGCGAGATGTTGCCCAGTGGTCAAATCCAGTTCGCGTCCGTTGCCGGTGCCGCTGCCGTAGCCGACGTGCAGGAGCGGCGTGACTTCGGTATCGTAATCAAAATGCAGTCCACCGCCGGGCGTGAGCGGACAGTAAAACGCCTCCACGCCGATGCTCGTCGCGAGTTTGTTTTCCTGATCCAGCAACGTGAGGCTGCGAAGGCGCGCGTCGGGCGTGACGCCTTCGCGCAGCAAACTGTAGACGAGCAGCACGGCGCAGGTAACGAACGAGATCGCGGGAATCGTCCAGAGCATCCACACGCGGCGGTTACGGCGCGAGAGGACGAGGAGGTTCACCGGCCCGATGACGATGATGAATGCGAGCATGATGACGACGATGCCGCGCACAGGAATCTCGGTGTTCGCGACGACGGGGAACAACGTGTTGGCCGCGTCGGGGTCGTTGGGGAGCGATTGCCAGTAACGTGTCGTGCCGCCCACGCAGTTGCGGAGGAGCGACGCGGAATCGGAACTCAACCGGGAAAAATCTTCTGTGGGCGCGCAGAAGCAACGTCCGAAGCCGAGGTTGAATGAGGTGAAACTTTTGAAGTCGTGGTTGCCGCGTGAACGCCACGGTTCCGGCACGGATTCTTCACCGCCGCCCACGAGGAAAATATTTCCGCCCGCGCTCGCGTAGCTCCAGAGCGCGCTGGCAATGCCGCCCGGCAGCGTTTTCATTTCGCCCGCGCTGATGACGATCACGTCGTAGGGCGAGTAGGTGAGCCAGTTGTCGCTCCATTCGGTGATGGGGAATTCGGCGCGCAGCGGGAGGACTTGCTCGTTGCCCGCGCCGACACTGGGGATGAAACGTCCGGCTTCGGCAGCGGCGTCGCTGCTGGCAGTGGCGGAGTCGGCGTAACTATCATCGTGGGTGGCGGCGCTGGAAAGTTTCAACGCGTCAATGTTGATGCTATTCGGCGGCGAACTTAAAAATTCCAGTCGCACTTTTTTCACTGGCTCGATTGGGTAGGCAAAACGAAATTCTCGTGATGTGCGGATACCTGTGCCGGTGCCGCGACCGCGACCGGCGGGTGGCGGCGCGGGCGTTACGCCGGACGAAAGTGGAATGCGCGCCAAGTTCGTGCCGGACACGCCGACCAAAACCATTTCGCCGGGCTGAACGACGCCGAGCGTTTGGAAGAGACGCGCTTCGTTGGCGAGGACAGGGCGGTTGAATTCCAGTTCCAGCCAACTCGGCCCGGTCTGTTTTGGGTCGGGCATCCACGCGGTGATGACAGGGTTGCCGGTGCGCCCGCTGGAGTCCGGCGCGCCCGTGGCCATCGCGGCGGTGAAGCCCGTGCCGTCGTTTTTGAACGCGCGGCTCACGGAATCGAAATTCAAATTGCGGCTCACCAGCACCGTGGACGGAATCGTCGCGCCGGAACCGCGTGAACCGGCGTTCATGTGGTTGCCCGCGTTGGGTAGCGCGACGGACTCCGGTTTTTCGCGGTCAATTTCCACGCGCAGTTGGTTGTCGCCGCTCACGGGCAGCGGCGGTTGCCAGAGCGATACCAGTTGCCGCGCGCCCGGCGCGAGCGTCACTGTGCGCGTGATGCGCCTCACGGAATTCATGTTTGCATACGGCCACGCCATGTTTGGCACGGTGAGCGTGACGCGGTGCGCGGTGGTGACGGAATGATTTTCCAGCAGCACGCGCGCCTCTGCGTAGCCGTGCTGCGTCGCGCCCGAAGCGAGCGGCGCGGAAGGCGCGACGAGCACATCGCCGAACTGCTCGCTGGCGCGGGCGGCAGAAATTAAAAAGGCAAAATTAAAAATTAAAAATGCCCGCTGCACCCGCGCGCGGACGCCTCCGTTTTTTAATTTTGAATTTTTCATTTTTAATTCGCCCCGGACACTTCCACATCTCCCGGCAGTTTCAGCCCCGTCTCGTCGAGTGACTTAAGCAGTTCCGTGACGAGTTGGCTGGCGGTCTTGCGATCGAAGCGCGCTTGGTAATTCAGAATCAAACGGTGATTCAACACCGGTCCGGCAACCGTTTTCACGTCCTCGAAGCCCACGCTCGGACGCCCCGCGAGTAGCGCGTGTCCGCGCGCCGCTTCGGCGATGGCGATGGCCGCACGGGGCGACGCGCCGTAAGTAACGTAGCGATTCACCGGTTCCGTCGCTTCCGCGCTGCCCGGATGCGTGGCCGCGACCACGCGCGCGATGTAGCGCGCGACGGGCTTCGGCAAATAAATTTTGCCCATCGTCGCGAAAAGAATTTCCAACTCCGCGCGCTCCATCTGCCACGTCGGCGTGGGCAACTCACCGCGCCGCCGTTCGGAAATAA
Source organism: Verrucomicrobiota bacterium (assembly GCA_046050965.1). Lineage (GTDB taxonomy): Bacteria > Verrucomicrobiota > Verrucomicrobiia > Limisphaerales > JAFMIX01 > JAFMIX01. The sequence continues at coordinate 7,801 of JBJOPC010000114.1, forward strand.
TTTGTTCCAGCACGGCGGCGTCCACGTTGTCGAACAACAGGCGGAACAAAAACCGGTCAAGCTGCGCTTCGGGCAGCGGGTAAGTGCCTTCGAGTTCGATGGGGTTCTGGCTCGCCAGCACGAAGAACGGTTGCGGTAATTGGCGCGTCGTGCCGAGGAGCGTCACGGAATTTTCCTGCATCGTTTCGAGCATCGCGGACTGCGTCTTGGGCGAAGCGCGGTTGATTTCATCCGCGAGC
>JBJOPC010000115.1:0-2929 GCA_046050965.1 Verrucomicrobiota bacterium
AGACGTGCATGGAATGGTTCTCGATGCCCTTGTGACATTCGAGACAACCGACGCTTTTCTTCAACGCCTCATCGCGTGTCTGATCAACCCAATTGCGCGCGGGCAGTTTCTCCGGCGCGGCGGGTTCGACATCGCGCGGGACGGAAATCTGCGGACCGAAACCGGCGTCATCGGCGAACGTAGTGATGGCGAACAAACCAACCGCGACGAAGCAGGCGCGAAATTTGAGTTGTCCGTTTGTTCGCATCGTTCAGTAAGTAAGTGTCACCGCCACTATCGCGCTGTAAAGAAAATCATCCACGCTGCCCGCGCTCGGACTGCCGTAGCCGGGCACGGGCGAACTGCTCGTTTGATAAATATCTTTGTAGCCCGCGCCGGGAATCAGCACGCCGAAGCCCGCCGAGATGATGATGTTGTCCGTGAGTGCGGGGCGATATTGCGCGCCGAGACTCAAGTCCCAGCCGAGTTCGTGGTCAACTTTATCCGTGAGCAACGCGGTCTTGATGGGCGCTGTTTCCATAAAGTGAATGTAATTTGCATTCAGAAAAGTCCGTAGCTTCGGCGTCACGTCAATCTCCACGCCGAGTCCCGCGATGAACACCCCGGGGTTCACGAAGTTCGCTTGACCTTCGCTCTTGCTTGAACGCATTGACGGCACAAGCGACGCGCGCGGTTTCAAACCGACGCCTGTTCCCGCCAAATTAAATCCCTGCCGCACATACCAACTGAACGGGCCGCCCGTGAAGTTCGGATTGTCGAGAATCGTGTCGAAGCCGTTCGCTTCGCCGTCAGTCGGATTGCTGTCGCCGGATGCGTAGAAGAGCGACGCCTTGTAGCGCACCCAGTCGCGGTCGTAGGAAATTTCGAGCGCGGCCATCTGCGCGTTGATGTCCACGGCGCGACCGGCGAGGCCGTTGAACTCGTCGTGGCCGAGCACCTGATAAAACGCGTGGCTCACGTTCCAGCGGCCGATGTGGCCGTCACCCGCCCAGCCGAGATAATAGGCGTGGACGGAATGTTCCTGCAACGTGCCGAGCGGTTCGGGGCGCGTGAGATTGCCATTGCGGTCGTAGTGCGTTTTGCCGTCGTCGAGATTCGCGTGCAGGCTCATCGAGAGCGTGTAGCCGTGCCAGATGAAATCCTGTTTGTAGACATTCGCCACGACGACGACCTGGTCGCGCTGGTCGAACGTGTTCAAGTCGGAGTTGGAATCCTTCTCGTTCATGTCGAACACGGCGAGGTTGTATTGCCAGCGGTTGTTGTCGAAATTACCGAAGAACCGCGCGCCGAGATTCACGTCGTTGAAAATGAATCCGCGAAAGTCGGAGATGAACGGCTGGTTGCCGAGCTTCAGCGCGCAGAAATCGTAGTTCTCCGACAGATCGCCGAGATGAAGTTCGAGGAACGCCTGTTGCAACGCGATGTAGTAGTCCGTGCGATCCGTGCCGCGCTGTGGATTGGGATTGATGAGATTATTTTCGCGCGTGTTGACGTAGTTGACGTTGACGACCGGCTCGAACTCCAGCGCCCAATGCACCGGCTGAAAAACCGTCTCGCCTTTGAAGAGTTGCACGCTGAACGCGAAGTTCTGCTGCACGACTTCCTGTTCACTCGCGCCGAAAAATTCCGCGCTGCCCGAGCCGCTCGAACTCACGCCGCTCGGCACTGGCGTTCGCCGCGCCTCGAACTCCGTCGTCGAACTCGCCGTGAGATCCAAAAAAATATCTTGCCCGATGATCGGCGCGTCGCCCTTCAAGATGCTCTGGCGATACGGCCGCCACAGCAGCGGCTGCGGTGTCTCGTAGGGATTTTCCACCGAGCCTTGCGCGTAGCGTTTCCACGGCGCAAAGCCGATGCGCCAACGGTTCGTCATCGGCACGGAGTTGGGTGGGAAATTGTAGCCTTTGACACGTTCAAACGGCGTGATTACCGTCCTGTCGGAGTTGCCAGTTATAGGCTCGTTAGCGTTCGGTTTTCCGAAGGCGCGGGAGATACTGATTGGCAACTCTTTTTTTCCATCTTCCAAGTTGCGCGGTGGGTAGCTGTAGCCGTTGTTTGGTGCGTAGTGCGGCGACTCCCATTTTTCTTTGATGAATTGGTTGCCGCGCGCGTTGAGGCGCGGCAGTTCCATGCCGGGCGGCAACGGCTCGTGACCGAAGTTCCCTGCGGGCGGGTTGGTCAAAACCAATTCATCACGGCGCACGTTCGTGCGCGGCAACGCTAGTTCTGACGGCACAGGTTCGCCGGTGAACGACGCGGCGGCGGGAACTTCGTTTGTGTAAAACGGCGGCGGATTCACCGGCGCAACTTTAAACCGCGCGCCGGGGTCGGGATTGAAAACTGTCGGCGAATCCGGCGCGGTGACGGTGATTTCGCGGCGGCGTTCCAACGTGGGTGGTGGCAAAATTTCCGGCTGTGTCGCGCTCGGTTTCGCGCCCGAGTCGGGATTGAATTTTGTTGGCGATGCAGGCGCGCCCACCGTGACGAACTGGTGCGCCGCAAGCGTGTCGGGATTGGGCGACGCGGCTGACTCCAGCACTTCGATGGGCACGAAAATCGGCGCGGGCGAATTCGTCTGCGCGGCGGCGGCGAAAAGTCCGCCGGCAAAGACAGCCAGACGGGAAAGTTGCCGCGCGAATTTCACGCTGCGGATTATTCGTTTTGGTTTTACCACCGGCAAGAACCAAGTGCGCCAGCGACGGCTTGCGTTGTGACGGATTTCCGGCAAATAATCGCGCGTGAAAATCGCTGTTGTTCTCGGCGCATCTGCTGACCGCTCCAAATTCGGCAACAAGGCCGTGCGCGCGTATGTGCAGGAAGGCTACACCGTCTATCCCGTCAACTTGAAGGAGTCGCAAATCGAAGGATTGCCCGCGCTCAAATCCATCCGCGATGTCCCGGGGCGACCGAACATCGTGAGTTGCTATCT
>JBJOPC010000116.1:0-4005 GCA_046050965.1 Verrucomicrobiota bacterium
CGCGTTGCCCGGATGCGTCGCGGAAACCAGCCGCGCGATGTAGCGCGCCACGGGACTCGGTAGATAAATTTTCCCCATCGTCGCGAACAGAGTTTCCAGTTCACCGCGCTCCATCTGCCACGTCGGTGCGGGCAGTTCGCCACGACGACGCTCGGAAATGATCTGCCCAAGCACATCCGCATCCACGCTGTCGAACAGCAGGCGGAACAGAAAACGGTCAAGCTGCGCTTCTGGCAGCGGATAAGTTCCCTCGAGTTCAATCGGGTTTTGGCTCGCCAGCACAAAGAACGGTTGCGGCAGCGGACGCGTCGTGCCGAGGAGCGTCACGGAATTTTCCTGCATCGTCTCCAGCATCGCGGACTGCGTCTTGGGCGAAGCGCGGTTGATTTCATCCGCGAGCAAAATGTTCGTGAACACCGGGCCGGGCTGAAAAATCATTTCGCGTTTGCCGCTGCTGGTCTCCTGCAAAATGTGTGAACCCAAAACATCACCGGGCATGAGATCGGGCGTGAACTGGATGCGCTTGAATTCCAGTTTGAGAATCTGGCCGATGGTGCGGACGAGCGCGGTCTTGCCGAGGCCGGGCAAACCTTCGAGCAGCACATGGCCGCGCGCGAGGATGCCGATGAGCACGAGGCGATGGAGTTCGCGGCGACCGAGCAAGATGCGGTCGAGCTGCTCCAAAGTTTTATTGGCGAGCGCGACGGCGGGCGCGAGTTCGGCGGGCGTGAGGATTTGGTCAGGCATAAGTTGGGGCGGTTAGAAAATGGATGCGGCAAGATTTTTGGACGCGTTCTCCCTCACCCTGACCCTCTCCCGCTGGGAGAGGGAACAGCAGTTGGAGCTTGGTTCATTTGCGTGAGTCGCACGAACCGTTGACTGTCGCAGATTTGCCAGGACGCGGCGAATGATTCTCCCTCTCCCATCCGCCTTCGCTGCGCTCCGGCGCGATGCAGCGGGAGAGGGCAGGGGTGAGGGAGAAAGGCGCGGAGTTCGGAAGCTGGAGTTTGGAAGTTTCACTCGGTTCACTTCTCGTCTCGTTTGAAAAAGTTTTGCACCGCTTGCTTATGTCTTGGCAGCACCGTTTGCGCCTGCGCGCCGCCGCCGCTGGCGGTGGTGCTGGCGAGCGCGCCGTGTTCGGTAGCAATTTTTTCGTCCGTGAGTTGCGGCGCGGCTTGGCTCACGCCGACGAACTGTGCGTCGTCCATTTTGTGACCGGGCGGCAACTGTTCCTCTTTGAACTTCGCGCCGCTCTCGTCGGATTCGTCTTTCCACGTCATCGGCGCGGCTGGTCCGCCGCCGCCCGGTCCGCCGCGACCGAGGCACATCGCCAGCAAACAGGCGGAGTCGCACTTGTTCGTGCTGTTGCATTGGGACAAATAGTCCGCGAGCGCGCCGGGATTTTTGCATTGCCCCGCGCCTTTGCACTGCGAGAGATATTTCGGGTCAATCATCTTCATCGCCGACAGCTTGCTAATGGAACCATTCAACGCGTCCTTGTTGAACTTCAGCGCCGACGCCAGCTTTGCCATCTGCTCCGCGTTCAAGCTGCCCAAATTTTTCAGCAAGTCCGCTGGTAACTCACCTTTGAGCAGACCGTCTTCAAGCTTGGCGGAATTAATCATCGCGGCGAGTTCCTGCGCGGCTTGCGTGGCGGTGTCGGCGTCCATGCCTTGACTGGCCGCTTGCGCGAGCGCGGCGGCGAGCGATTCGGCGGGCGCGAGTTGCGAAATTTTCGCGAGCGCTTCCTCGGCGGCTTCCTTCGCGGACTGGCTGTTGGACTCCTTGATGTGATCCAGCGCTTCCCAAGTTTTGTTCGGGTCGAGCGCGGATGAATCCTGTTTCAACTGCGCGAGCTGCTTGGTCATGTCGTCCGCTTTTTTGTCGTCGAGAATTTTTTCCTGTTCGAGCGTTTTGACTTCCGTCTGTAACTGCTCGACGAGCTGGCCGATCTCCAGTGGTTTTTTCTGCGCAAAATGCGTGAGCCGTTCCGGCAGGAGAATCGCCACCGCCACGAACGCCGCCGCGAGCGCGAGCGCGCCGAGCGGACGTCCGCTGCGCCACGCCAGCTTTGGCGCGCCCGTCGCGGGCAACTGCGCTTGCCACGCGCTCATGTCGGCGGTTTCCTCGCTCATCATCAGGCCGCCGCAATTTTGCAAACCGTCGTAGCGCGCGCGCACGTCGGCGAACTGGGGGCGACGACGTTGCTCCAGCGCGATGGCCGCGAGCGCGAGCGGCACGAAACCAAAGATGCCGAGCAAGAGCCAATTCGGATTCGGGCGTCCAGAAATCCGCGCGATCAGCACGACTGCGCCCCAGAAGAAAAACCAGCCGGTAGTCCACTGCACGGCGCGGCGCAGCATGAGCAAACGCGCGACGCGGGCGTCGAAAGTTTTGAGCGCGGCAGCGTGGTCGGGATTCATTGGCGGTGATTGGACAACGCGGCTGCGGATTCGTCACGCAGAAAGTGGTGAAAAAATTTTGCGCGCTGGGAAAACTATCAGAGCCAGTCACTGTGCGACGGAAGAAAACAGATTTTGGCTAACGACCCAAACTCAGCGACCCGGCGCGCGGGACGCAACGATTGCAACCGCGACGCCCCCGCCGGGTTCGCTGCAGCGCATGGTTAGGCCACGGCTTCATGTTTCTGATGATTCTGCTTTTCCCAACGCGTGAGTAAAGCCCGCAACCTTGTAATCTCGGAAGAGCGAAAACCATCCAACGGATACTGCTTCCAACGACCGCGAAATAATCGCAGATGTAGCGTAGCCAGTCCCGGCAGCTTGTGTGCTGAAACCTGCCGCAGATCTATCTCAACCTGAGTAAACGGATCGCCCTGCGAGAGGAAAAGAGTATCACTACGAACTCGAAAGTGCGGTGCAACCAAATTCACTGCTGACTGGAAGACGTTCATAGTGGTCTAACAGGTATTAGACCGCAGCTTGTGCACGGCCACGTGCACTGGTGCTTTTTGTAAGTGCGGCGGTTGGCATGGGGTTATGAAATCCGCCCGCCGAATTTCTATCAAGGATTAATCTCCCCGTTTTGCCGTCCGACGCAGCCGAGGATGCTTGCTCCACGTTGTTTCAATAACGCCAGTCGCGGTAGATTTCGTAGGCGTCTACGCGACCGCCTTGTAAATATTCGTTATGCGCGAACTGGAAAGTTTTGCTCGCGGCGTCGAACTGGAGCGGTTGCGGGGCGCGCGGGTTATTAGCGTCGTAGGCGAGGAACTGGAGGCCGCTTGCGTTGGTCGTGGCGGCGTAGAGCAGGACGGCGTGGTTGATGGTGAGTTGTGGGAAGCGGCAGAGATGGACGATGGGCAATTCGCCTGCGGCGATTTCATCGGCGAGCCGCCGGGCTTCGCGCGCCTGCCCGGCGCGGGTGAAGGGATAAATCATCCGCCAGTTGCCGTGCTGCACATAGCAGCGCCACGCGCCGCCGCAATTTTCTTTGAGCAAGGTTTCATTGGCCGCGCTGAACGCGCGCAAGTTCGCATAGCCGGGAATGACAACTTCGTCCGTCGCACCTGCGTGGATGACGGCGCGGACGAGGTGCGGGAGCGAGTGGGAGTCTGCGGGATAATTCGGCTCGAAGCGCGCGTGCGTGGCGAACTGCCGGGCGGCGCGCGCCATGACGTAGCAGTGGAGCGTGTAACCGGGCGGCGGTTCGCGGGTGAAGGTAATCCACTGGCCGTCGGGGGTGTTGGTGTAAATCCATTTCAGCCCGTTGGCGTAGGCGAAGGTGTCGCGGGAAAAATCGAAAGGGCTGGTGCGTGGTGTGTGGTGTGTGGTGCAGCCGGTGAGCGCGAGTGCGAGCGCAAGCAGCGTGAACGCGCAGCGGGGAAATCGTAGTGAAAGTGGCGTCCAACTTTGGAGTGCGGCGACACGTCGCCGCTTTGGAACTGGGAGACATGTCTCCCAGTTCCAAAGCGCGGTCATGCCCGCGCACTCCAAAGTTGGAAACTGCCGAAAATTCATTGCGCTTGCGCGGGAAGCTAGCGGT
>JBJOPC010000117.1:0-7702 GCA_046050965.1 Verrucomicrobiota bacterium
AGTAAACTAGTTTTGCCGAGTGATAAATTTTTCATACGCACCGTCAGACGCCGCTCGCTGCGAATTGTTTCAAATCTTTTCCGCGCCCGGGAACTCCGCCCGACTCTCGCGAACCCCGGACGGCTTCCCGCGAACCGCTCCCGGACTCCCGCCGACTGCTCCCGGCTCCCCGCCAACCTCAGCCGACTCCCCGTGAACCCCGGACGGACTCCCGTGAACCTCAGACGGCTCCCCGCCAAGTGCTCCCGGGCTCCCGTCAACCCCAGACGGCTCCCCGTGAACCTCTCCCGACTCCCCGTCAACCCCAGCCGAACTCCCGTCAGCCCTTGACGGGAACCCGTTTTCTCTCAAAAACAGGGGAAAAAGGCAAAAAACGTGGCTTTTCGGGGTTGGACGGCCTCTCCCGGCTTTGGGATGGCTAAAAAGAGACAGCTAAAACCGCCGGAAACCTATCAAGTGCCGAAACCCACCCGCGCGCGCAACTCCGGCAACCCGCTCAACGGGGCGAGGACGAAGATTTGGAAAGAGTCGTCGGGCACGAGTTTAAATTCTAGCGCAAATTAGGAACGTGAGGAGGTGAGTTAGTTGCTATACCCGGAAACATATCAGCCACCCAAGCGCGATGGCGATTGAGCTGCAATGGTTGTCCAAATCCAAGCTCGATCCTAATGGCATTTTGCAAATCAAGAATTCGATCTGCTGCGACAGATTGTCGCCCTTCAGATCTTCCACTAGATAGTATTTCCATATAAATTTTCGGTGCTTCTGCACTTTCGCAAGCAACGGCTAATTCGTTATAGACTGACCGAAGTTCTTCTAAATTCATTGGCTTGAAGTCATAGCTGACCGTTCGTGATCCCATCCCGCTAAATTGGCCAAGGGCAGCGCAGTTTGCGTTGTATTGGTCAACTACTGAAAGAGCTCTTAGACCCGCTTGTCTTTTGATTTCCCACCGTTTTTGATTTCGTTCGTTTCCTAGCGCGATTTTTGCAGTGAAATAGGAAGTCAGAATTGAGGTAATAATTACCAAGGCTGCGGGCAGAAGATACTTTAGCGAAAAGCTTTCAGGTTGTGATTTCATAGTTTTATCTGCCACTTGCATATTATTTTTTACTCTTTGTGCGCGGCTTTCACCCAAGCGTCTTTTAACGTGATGGTGCGATTAAAAACCAATTTGCTCCTGCTGTCTTTGTCCAACGCGAAGTAGGCCAGCCGCTCGAATTGATACCGGTGCTCCGCACTGGCATTGCCCAAACTCGGCTCGCACTTGGCGGTGATGACTTCGAGGGAGTGCGGGTTGAGCACGGATTTGAAATCGCGCCCGTCCTGCTCCGGCTCGGCTTCGGTGAAGAGGCGGTCGTAGAGGCGCACTTCGGCATCCACGCAATGTGCGGCGCTGACCCAGTGGATGGTGCCTTTGACTTTGCGCCCTGCCGTCGCGCCACCGGTCTTGCTGTCGAGGTCGGCAGTGCAGCGGAGTTCCACGAGATTGCCAGCGGCGTCTTTGATGACTTCCTCGCACTTGATGATGTAAGCGTATTTGAGGCGCACTTCGCCGCCGGGTTTGAGGCGGAAAAATTTCGGCGGCGGAATTTCTTGGAAGTCGTCGCGCTCGATGAACAGTTCGCGGATGAACGGAATCTTCCGCTTGCCCGCGCTCTCGTCCTCGGGATTGTTGACGGCGTCGAGTTCCTCGACCTTGTCCGCCGGATAATTCGTGAGCACGACCTTGATGGGGCGCAACACGGCGAGACGGCGCAGCGCGCGCTTGTTCAAGTCCTCGCGGATGGCGAACTCCAGCACGCTCACGTCGGTGATGCCGTTGTATTTCGTGATGCCGATATTGTAAGCGAAGTTGCGCAACGCTTCGGGCGTGACGCCGCGACGGCGCAGGCCGGAAATCGTGGGCATACGCGGATCGTCCCAACCGGTGACGAGGTTTTCGTCCACGAGTTGCATGAGCTTGCGTTTGCTCATGATGGTGTAGCCGAGTGAGAGGCGGGCGAATTCGTATTGGTGCGGCAGCGCGTTGGGCAACTCCAGATTTTCCAAAATCCAATCGTAAAGCGGGCGATGCACTTCAAATTCCAACGTGCAAATGGAGTGCGTGATGCCTTCGAGATAATCGCTCAAGCAGTGCGCGAAGTCATACATCGGGTAGATGCACCACTTGCTGCCCGTCTGGTGATGGTCGGTGTGTTTGATGCGGTAGAGCAGGGGGTCGCGCAGCCAGATGTTCGGGGCGTCCACGATAATTTTCGCGCGCAACACCCGCGCGCCATCGGGAAATTCACCGGCTTTCATGCGCGTGAACAAATCCAAATTCTCTGCCACGCTGCGGTCGCGGAATGGCGAGGCTTTGCCGAGGCGTCGGAATTCATCCGTCTGGTCGGGCGTCAAATCGCAGACGAAGGCTTTGCCTTTTTTAATGAGCGCGACGGCGAATTCGTAAATCTGGTCGAAGTAATTACTAGCGTAAAAAGGAACGTTCGCGGGTGTGAGGTTCAATTCTTTTTCCGCCCAGCCGCCGATGAGCCAGTTCACGTCGGCTTGGATGGACTCGACGTATTCCAAATCTTCCTTGGCGGGATTCGTGTCGTCCATGCGGAGGTTGCAGACGCCGCCGAATTCGCGGGCGATGCCGAAGTTCAAGCAGATGCTTTTCGCGTGGCCGATGTGCAGGTAGCCGTTTGGCTCGGGCGGGAAGCGCGTGTGGATGCGCGGATATTTTTGCTCGGTGACGTGTTGCGCGACGAGGTCGCGGATGAAGTCGGACGGCGCGGCGGGCGCGACTGAATTGGCGGGGGAAGGAATCGGGTTGCTCATGTTTCGCGCGCGGAAAATAGCAAGGCGGGCGCGGTTTGAACAAGGCAATTGGCGGTTCTCTGGTTGCAGGCGGCGGCGCGCTGTGCTAAACCTCGCGCATGAAAACAAGCGCGAAGCTCTGGTTGATGGCGGTGCTGCTGATGGTGGCGACGGGTGTCCGCGCCGCTGTGCCGAGCGCGAGCGCGCGCATCGAGCGGCCGGTGATTGAAAAGCTCAAAGCGCACAGTCCACACGCCGACAAGCTGGAGCTGGAAAAATACGGGAGCTTGGTGGCTTTGAAACGGCGTTCGTTTGCGCGGGAACAAGAGTTCCGGCAAATACTCGTGCGCGCGGATCGGCGCGCGACCAGTGTCACGCTGGAAGAGCGTCCGGTGGCCGGTCGGCATGAACCGTTGTTGCAACAGTTCGGCGCGCTGCATCAAAAAACACCGCCGCTGGGTCAGACTTATTCGATTCCCACAATGCACACCGACGGCACACTGCGCCAACGCTACGTGCGCGACACGCTGCATTGAGGCGGCTTCAGAGCAGCCGCGTGACAGCGGCGGCGAGCAGGCGGCGATGGTCTTCGGCGGTGCGCGGCCAAGTGAACTGCGCGGCGTGGCGCAAAATCTTCTGCACTTCTGGCGGGGACGAAATGGTTTTGGAAACGGCGGCGGCAAAACTTTCCGCGTCGCCGCGCGGTGCAAGGCTGCCAAGAAAATCCGCCGTCAAAATTTCCGGGATGCCGCCGACGCGCGTGGTGACGGCGCGCAAGCCGCAACTGAAGGCTTCGTAAATCACGTTCGGCACCCCTTCGTTGTCGCTCGGCACACAGAGCAAATCGGCGGCTTGCATGAATTGCGCGACTTCCGCCGGTTTTTTCCGACCGGGCAATTTTACGCGCGCCCGCAATCCGGCGGCTTCTGCGCGTTGCAAAATTTCCGTTTGCAACGGGCCGTCGCCGAGCATGACGAGGCGGAAGTTTCGCGCCGGTTCGCGCTGACGGAGCGCGGCGAAGGCGTCCACGAGCAGCAACGGGTTTTTCACCGAGAGGAAATTTCCGACGTAGAGCAGCACGGTTTCGTCCGGCGCAAAGCCGAGGTGCTGGCGCACAGCAATTTTGTCGGCGGGTTGAAAAATGTGTTGCTCCACGCCGCTGTAAATCGTGTGCAGCTTGGCGGCGGGGACGCCCGCCTCGCGCAGTAGGCGTGCGAGTTCGGCGCTGCGGGTGACGACGCTGTTGGCGTGAGCGAGCGACGCGGCGATGATTTTTTTGCGCGTGGGAATTTGCAGATATTGGTGCGCGTCGGAGCCTTGGGCGACGGCGACGAAGGGGAAATCTAGTTCGTGCGCAAGCCGGGCAACGGCGCAGGCGTCGGGGTAAAGCCATGCGGCGAGCACGGCGTCGAACGGAAATTCGGCGCGGAGTTTTTGTAGCGGATCGCGGAGGGCGCGCGCCATGAGCTTGTGATTCCAGCGGCTGCCGACTTTGGGGATGTAGGGCGCGGCGGGAAACTGAGGGAGAAATTTTTTATCCTCGGCGCGCGGGAAAAACTCATCAGCCGAACTGAAAATGGAAGTGGGGCGCGGGGAGAGGACGCGCATTTCACACTGCGCGGCGAGGTGGTGAACTAGGCGGGCGTTGAAGATGCCGCGATTGGGGCGCGCGGCGTCGGGGAACAGGTTGGAGAGGAATAGAATTTTCACGCGAGGCGGTAGCGATGATTGCGGTAGTCGCCGGCGTTGCCGGATTTTCCATCTTCAGCGGCGTGGATGATGTTGACCATTTCGCGCGCGCTGACGAAGTGGAAACGGAATTTTTGGCCGTCGTTGTAGTGATTGAGCGCGTGTTGGAAAAAGTTTTTCATCGTGTCGGTGAGCAGCGTGGCCATGTCGCGCTCGTGGCCGCCGTGGGTGTGGAGCTTGATGAAAATCCATTCGGGGCGACCGGCGACATGAATGCCGAGGTCGAGCCAGATTTTCAAACGGTCGGGGCGCGGCGGATTGTGGCCGGTGATTTCGGCGTTCTCGATTTTTGGGAGCAGGCCGAATTTGCGGCGTTGCCAGTTCAAGCCGAGCGGGCCTTGGATGAGGAGGAGTTGGGAGTTGGGAGTTGGGAGTTGGGAGTTGGTGCGGGCGAGTTCGCCGTGGTCGTGGGGTTTGGGTTGGCCGGTGGTGGCGGCGTAGTAAATGGAGTTGATGGTGCGGGTCTGCGTGGGGTTGGGGCAGGAGGGCATGGTGAAATCGGCGTAGCAGCCGGTGTCGCGCAACACGGCCAGTTCGTCGTTCACACCGCAGCTTTGGCCGTGCGGATGGGAGTTGGCGAGCGCCCAGTTGCCGTGGACAAAACCGTAGCGCACCGCGCCGGTGTCGTCGCGTGAGAGCAGACCGTGGCGGACAAAATCGCGTTTGCCTTGCTCCAGTTTTGCACGGAGTGCGTCGGCGGTGTCGCGGTCGTGATGGAGGTGGATTTCGGTTTCGCCGCCGGAGCGGTCGCAGAGTTTTTTCAACTCGGCGAGAATGTCCGCGTCGTATTGCTCGATGGGATAAAAAAAAGTGTGACGCGGGCGGATGCCGTCGGCGTCGCGAAAGTTTTCGATGAGCTTTGGAAAATCATTTTGCCAGCGCGCGAGACGGCGGAGCGCCGTCGGTTTGTCGGCGGCGTGGAGCGGCTCGAAGTGGTCGCAGACCGCGAGCAAAATATCCGTAACGCCCTCGACGCGCGGACGAGCGCGGCGGCGGAGATACGCAGGGAGCCAGAGGTCGAGGGCTTTGAACATGGCGCTAGTTTTTTTGCCAGCCCGCTTGGCTGGGGTGGCGGAGATAGTGCCAGAGCGCGATGGCGGCTTGCCAGTTGAGAAACACAAACCCGGCGGGCAGCGAGAGGACGCGGGATTTTTTCTCCGGGAATTTCAAGCCGACGAACGCGAGGGTGTAGAAAATTATCTGCGCGGTGAAGGTGAGTGTGAAAAATAGTTTGCCGACGAGCAGAAAGTTGGCGAGCAGCAGGAGTGCGAGAAGGAACGGCGCGGCGAGGCGGAGGTATTTGTGGGAGATGAGTTGCCACCAGAGGCGGTTGCGCCACGGGAGCAGCCACGCGGGATGGCGGAAAAGCATTTGGTAATTGCCGGCGAGGGTGCGGCGTTTGCGGATTTGTTCGCGGGCGGGTTCGAGGGTTTGGGGGTCGTAGGCGCGGGCGGCGGGGTCGAAGCCGACGCGAAATCCGCGCACGGCGATTTGCATGGGGATGACGACGTCGTCGAGGATGGTGTCGGCGGGGATGGGCTGAAATAACTCGCGGCGAATGGTGTAAATCGCGCCGGTGCAGCCGATGGCGGAATCCCAGCGGGCTTCGGCGTGACGGAGAATTTTTTCGAGCTTCCAATAAAAATCCACGCCGGAGCCAGCGGCACTCGCGGCGGTTTCAATCAGCAGTTCGCCGGAGATGGCGCCGGTTTCGAGGTCGCCGAAATGGCGGGCGAGTTGAGCGAGGGCATCGGGCGCGAAGCGTTGGCGGACGTCGGCGAAGACGAGGAGGTCGGTGGTGGCAGCGGCGGCGGCGCGGTTGAGGGCGTGGGCTTTGCCGTGGCGCTGGGGGGAGTGGAGGAGTTGGACGCGAGGGTGATTGAAATTTTTTATGAGTTGCGCGGTGTCGTCGGTGGAGCCGTCGTCGGCGAGGATGATTTGGAATTTTTCAGCGGGGTAGTCGGAGGCGAGGAGGTTTTCCAGACGGGGAATGAGGCGGGCGGATTCGTTGTGGGCGGCGAGGAGGATGGTGAGAGTTGGGAGTTGGGAGTTGAGAGTTGGGAGTTGGGGGTCGCGGAGCCAGGCGAGGGCGGACATGAGGAGGGCGTAACCAGCGAAGGTGAAAAAGAGCGTGGCGACGGCGAGCCAGAAGAGAAGTTGGACGGCGGTGTTCATCGGCGTGGCGCGGGTCACATATGATCCATGGCGTATTTCCAAATGGCGATAACGGCTTCCAGACAGGCGAAGACGGCGAGCCAATCATACCACTGGAGGCGGTTCAACGTCATGCCGACTTGATTGTTTTTGGCATCGGGGACGGTTGGCGCATCTGAAAGTTGGGCGGGAAATGTGCTGGCGGGGAAAGCGATTTGATTGAGCAGGCCAACGGGTTGGGCGTTGGGCGTGGCGTAGGCGAGGCCGGGGAGCGGGGAGATTTCGGGGGTTTCGGTTTGGTTTTTGGCGACGACTTTGGCGTGTTTGTCGAGCATGAGGCGGTGGAAGGCCGCGATACCGGCAATCATGAGCCAGAAGGTGGCGCGGTTGTGCCAACTGATCATCCACGAAGAGATGCAGAAAGAAAGCAAGAGCACGAAGAGACAACGGCGCACCCGCTCCTCTTCATCGGTGGTAGTTTTGGCGGCGAGCAGGATGCGGAAGCCGAAATAGATCATGCCCAGATACAGGAAGAGGCCGGTCTTGCCGAGTTCGGCGCCGACGTTGACGTAGGTGCTGTGCGCGGCTTTGCCGTAGTGAAAACGTTCGGTGAAGCGGCTGAGGAAGTTTGCGTAGCCGATGCCATACACATTTTTCTGCATCATTTCGTAACCGAATTGGAAGGCGTGCACGCGGCCTTGGATGGCTTCGTCCGTTTTGCTGGATTGCAGTTCGGACATACGCGGGAGCATCTTGACGGCGGCGAGGCCGAAGGTGACGCACAGGACGAGGATGGCAATCTGGATGGACTTTGGGCGTTTGAAACTGATCGCACTCACCAGCGTGGCAACCCCGGAGAGGAACGCGCCTTTCGAGAGCGTCAAGTAAGTGCAGAACACCGGCAGTGCCATCATGACCGGAGCGATGATGCGCGCGAAGAACGGACGCTTCCAAATCGTGATGAAATAAAGCATGACCACGCCGGGAACCATGC
>JBJOPC010000118.1:0-15345 GCA_046050965.1 Verrucomicrobiota bacterium
GCTGGAACTTTCCTTCAACGTTTACGGGCTGGGCACGGCGAACAGTTCTAAAAATTTGCGTTTCGCCGTGCTGGATTCTTCGGCGGGGGCACGCGCGACGGCGGATAACCAAACACAAAGCGGCGCGAACTGCTACGGCTACACGTTTCTGCAAAACTTTGCCAGCACTTGGGGCAATGCTTCCGGGTTGCAGATTATGGAACGGACTAACACCAGCGTCGCGGATGTTTTGGCCACAACCGCCAATTCTGCCTCCATCAAATCCGGCGGTTCCGCCAGTGCTACGGAAGCCTTCACCAACGGTGGCTCCTACAAACTTACGCTGACGTTGACCCACTCGGCGGCTGCCAAAATGGATTTGACCATGGCCTACACTGGCGGTGGCCTCACCAACACACTCACAACGAATAACGTGCTCGTGCTGCAAACCAACTTTGATTCATTCGTCATCCGCCCCAGTTCGGACAACGGCACGGCGACCAATTTTGTTTTCACCCGTTTCAAAGTCACCGGCCCCGCCGGTGCTGCCAGCGCACCGTTGGTCGTGACCCAGCCCCAAAGCCTCACGCGCGAGGTTGGCACTCACGCACCGTTCAGCCTCGCCGCCAGCGGCGGACAACCGCTCGCTTACCAATGGTATCTCGGCGGCAACGCCCTCGCGGGACAAACCAATACCAGCCTTGCCTTCGCCAACGTGCAACTCGCGCAAGCCGGCAACTATACGTGCGTCGTCACCAACGCGCAGGGCGCGGCCACTAGCAGCGTCGCCGTGCTGACCGTCACCACCCCGGTGTATTCCGCCAACGGTTTAGTCATGGATGATTTTTGGTTGGACGGCGATCGCACTTCCGGGTTCATCGCGACCAACAACTCCATTTGGTTCTCGTCCACCGCCGCCGATCTCACCGCTGCTGCCGGCTCCATGACCGGCACACCGAATGCCTCCGCTTCGCGCACTTGGCTCGGCTATTTCGCCGACACGCCCGTGGATCTCGCGGTTGGTCAGCAAGTCAAAGCCACCGTTGTGTTCACGCCCACCAGCCCGGCGGCCACCAACACTAGTTCACTTCGCTTCGGCATTTTTAACTACGGCGACGGCGCGAGCCGCGTGTTGGCCGATAATTTCGGCAACACCAACTTCAATGTGAACGGCTACGAAATCACCCAGAACTTCGGCACCAACTTCGGCGACGACACCCCGACGGAATTGTTCGTCCGCACCAACTTGGCCGACGGTGATTTGCTTGGCACCTCATCGGATTTTCTCTCGCTGGGAGCCATCCAAGCTGGTTTCTCTAACGCCGCCGCCTTCGCCAGCGGCACGGCTTACACGCTCACCTTCACCGTCGCCCGCACCTCCACGACGAACGTCAGCCTCACCGCCAGCGTCACCGGCGGCGCACTCGCCAACGTCACCGTCACCAAATCCGACACCAACTACCTCTACCGCCGCTTCGACGCCTTCGCCATCCGTGCCAACCGCACCACGGATTCCGCTACAGCCATTGCCTTCAGCGAATTCAAAGTAGAAGTCGCCAACGCCGCCGTCTCGCCCATCCCCGTCGCCATCGCGCAAGCCAACGGCAACGTCATCCTCACTTGGAGCAATCCCACGTTCTCGCTGCAATCCTCCACCAACGTCGTCACCAACTACACCACCATCGTCGGCGCGACCAGCCCCTACACCATCGCGCCCAGCGGCGTGAAGAAATTCTTCCGCCTGTTCGCGCCGTAAAACAGCGCGGCCAAAAAATTCAAAAAGCCGGGGAGCAATCCCCGGCTTTTTTGTTGGCTGAATTTTTATCCGCAGACGACGCAGATTAACGCAGATAAAAATGGTCTTAATCTGCGTAAATCTGCGTCATCTGGGGATAACTTCCCCTCACGGCAACCGCGCCAGAAAATATTTCTCCGACGCGTCGTCCAGCGCGTCCGCCACCGCGCGGCGACGAAACGCCGACCACAGCGTTTGTGGTTCCGGCGCGCGCACGACTTGCGCCGCCAGTTGCAGCACTGCGCCGCGCGCCCGCAGCGCCGCTGCTTCACGCTGCGGCACGATTAGCACATGGAAGTTTTTCTGTGACGCCGCCGCCAGCGTGTCCGCGCGCACCACGCAGCCTTGCCCGCGCAAAAATAATCGCAGCCCGCTCGCCTTGGCTTGGCTGCCAATAAATAAAACCCGTTCGCCCGGCGTCACCCCTGCGCGACGCAAACTCATCGCCATTTGCTCGCACGGATCCGGCAGCGCGATTGGCGACGCTCCAAAAAACAGCAGCGGAAACATCAGCACTACCGCCAGCCCCAGCCCTTCGCTCGGCGTGAACCACGCGCTGCGCTGCGCGCCAAAACCTAGCGCGAACACCACACCCACGAACACGCCTGCCGCCAGCAGCGCGAGCCACGCGCCCGGCCATTGCAACTGCACCAGCAGCGCGACCAAGTTCAGCACGAGCAACAGTCCCAGCACGAAGTTGAGCAAACGGCGCGGCGAAAAAATCAAGCTCGTCTCCGGCGCGTTCGCCAAAATGTCCGCCACGAAAATTGCCAGCAGCGGCGACGCGGGCAGCAGGTAGCGCGGCGAGACGTTCGAGCCGAGCGCGAAGCCCACCACCAACGCCGCTGCCCACGCGAGGATGAAACTCCGCGCTGGTGAATTGAGTTGGTTCACCGCAAAAAAATTTCCGCCGCGCCACCAAGTTTCAATCGCGGGCAAACTCCACGGCAGAAAATTCACCACCAGCAGCAGCGCGAACAGCGGCGCGCGCCACAGCGGGGCAAACGCGCTGCCGTGCAAATTGCCCGTCACTTGGTCGTCAAAAAATCCGTGCCACGCTGTCGCGCCGTAGCGGTGTAGAATGGCCGCGAACCACGCCACCACCACAAGCGTCGCCAGCGCGAGGCTCGGCCAGTGCAAAAGTTTTTTCACCGCGCAGAATTTCTTTTCCCGCACCACGGCGAACGCCCACGCGAACAAAACAATTCCCAGACCCAGCAGCCCCTTGCTCATCGCCGCGAGCGCCGCACCGCCGTAGGCCATGGCGAATGCGCCGCGCTTCAACTCGCCCAGCGTGAGCAGCCGCAGGAAACCGAACGCGCTCAACGTGACGGAAAAAATCAGCAGCGCGTCCGGGATGGAGCGCGCGGCGCACAGCACGAATTGGAACTGCGCGAGCAGCACCACGACGGCGAGTTGTGCGGTCGCGGCGTTGCGCGTGAGCCGCAGGGCGAGTCGCCACGTCAACAGCAACGTGCCGCAACACGCGAGCAGAAATGGCAGCCGCGCGGCGAACGGATTCACGCCGAATACGGTGAAGCTGGCGGCGGTGAGCCAGTAGGCGAGCGGCGGTTTTTGGAAACGCGGAACCCATTCGCCGGTGTGGTCGAGCGGTGTTTTCGGCACGAGCCAGTCATGGTCACGCAGCATGGTGAGCGCACCGTCGGTGTAGTGACGTTCGTCGGGATATTGCAGCGTGAAGGTGGCGGCAAGCGGGAGCAAGGCGAGCGCGAAGATTAAAACCAGATGGCCGATATGCAGTCGCGATTTCATTCCGCGAATTCTCCGGCAACTTTTTTAGCCGCGCGCTGCTCGGAGAAAAAACTTTTCAACATCGTCACGCACTCGTCCACGCGCACACCGGAAGTAATCTCACAACGATGATTGAGCGTGGGGAATTGCAGCAGGTTCAGCGCGCCGCCCGCCGCGCCGCCTTTCGGGTCGCCCGCGCCGAAGACGACGCGCGCGAGCCGCGTGTGAACGATCGCGCCCGCGCACATGGGGCAGGGTTCTTTGGTAACGTAGAGTGTGCAATCGGTGAGGCGCCAATCACCGACGGCGTTTTGCGCGGCGGTGAGCGCGAGCATTTCGGCGTGGGCGGTGGCGTCTTTAAGCAGCTCCACCTGATTGCTTGCCCGCGCGATGATGCGGCCCGCGCGCACGATGACCGCGCCGACGGGAACTTCCTCCGCCGCGTAGGCTTTGGCGGCTTGCCGCAACGCCTCGCCCATGAAATGCGCGTCGCTTTGCAGGTCAATGATAGGGTCGTCCATGCGCAAACAATGCAGAATGAAGATTGAAGAATGAAGAATTAAAATTCAGGCGCGCGGCGAAAACATTTTTAATGCAAAGGCGCAAAGCCGCAGAGTCGCCAAGAAAAAAACTGCGTTGCCATGTCGCCCAACCACGAAGCGGGAATCAAACAATCCCAACGGGATTCTGAAACGGCGCGGCGCGGAACAGCTGGCCAGCGCCGCCACAGAATTGACTGAAGCCAAACATCCGCCACGGGTTTTAGTGTTTGCTTTGACTAGGTGCGCTGTTATTTTTTTGAAGGAATCAAATTTTATGGCAACCAACGCAGCATCCAGTGCTTATCCCAAGCTGAAAATCGGCTTGGTGCAGATTAACAATAGCTTTTCCGGGCAGTCCTACCTGCCGTATTCCGTCGGCTTGCTGCAAGCCTACGCGCAGTCGCAGCATCCTGAGCCGTCGTCGCTGGAATTCCTCGTGCCGATTTTCCAACGCATCAAAGTTGAAGACGCCGTAGCGCAACTCAAAGACGCCGACCTCGTGTTGTTCAGCACTTACGTCTGGAACGTCCGCATCTCGTCCGAGATTGCGCGCAAGTTGCGCGAAGTGAAGCCTTCTATCGGCATCATCTTTGGCGGCCCGCAAGTGCCTGACCGCGCGGAAAAATTCATGCGCGACCATCCGTTCCTCGATCTCGCCATGCACGGCGAAGGCGAACGCGGCACGCTCGAACTCCTGCTCGCTTGGCCTACGCGCAATTTCTCCACGCTTTCCGGCGTCAGCTACCTCACACCCAGCGGCGAATACGTCAACAAACCCAAGGGCGAACGCATCAAGGACATTAACATCGTGCCGTCGCCGTTCCTCACGGGCGTGTTCGATCCCGTAATGAAGGCGCATCCGAACCAGAAATGGATCGCGCTCTGGGAAACCAATCGCGGCTGCCCGTTCTCCTGCGCGTTCTGCGACTGGGGTTCGTCCACGCAGAGCCGCGTGTTCCAGTTCGGCCTCGACCGCCTCAAGCAGGAAGCCGAATGGTTCGCGGACAAGAAGATTGATTTCGTCTTCTGCTGCGATGCGAACTTCGGAATTTTGCCACGCGACGTGGACCTCGCGCAATACGTCGCCGACGTGAAGAAGAAACGTGGTTATCCCAGCGCACTCTCGGTGCAGAACACCAAGAACGCCACCGAGCGCGCTTACTTGGTGCAAAAAATTCTCTCCGACAGCGGCCTCAACAAAGGCGTCACCCTCTCCATGCAGTCCGTGGACAAAACCACGCTCAAGAACATCAAGCGCGACAACATCTCGCTCGAAACTTATTCGGAACTGCAACGCCGTTTCACCCGCGACAAAGTCGAGACCTACACCGATCTCATCCTCGGTTTGCCCGGCGAAACTTACGCGTCGTTCAAGGCGGGCATTGCGACCGTCATGGAAAGCGGCCAGCACAACCGCATTCAGTTCAACAACTGCTCCATCTTGCCGAACGCGGAAATGGGCAACCCGGAATATCAGGTGAAGCACGGCATCGAATCCATCGAGTCCGACATCATCAACATCCACGGCTCGCGCGCCGACGCGGACAACGAAATCCTCGAACGCCAGCAACTCATCGTCGCCACCGCCACCACGCCGCGCGCTGATTGGGCCAAAACTCGCGCCTACTGCTGGATGGTTGCGCTGCTGCACTTCGATAAAGTTTTCCAATTGCCTATCATCCTCGCCCGCGAACTCGCGGGTGTGCCTTACTCGGAAATTCTCGACGCGTTCGGCGAGGGCGACTTGAGTGATTGCCCCACGTTGAAAGGTATCCGTGAATTTTTCTACGAGACCGCCATCAGCATCCAGAACGGTGGCCCCGAATACGTTCACTCCAAAGAATACCTCGACATCTTCTGGCCGGCGGACGAACTCGCGCTCATCAACCTCATCGCCGACGGCAAAGTGGATGACTTTTACAAAGAGTGCCTCACCGTGTTGCGCCGCGCTTTGAGCAAGGAATTCTCCGCGCTCAATCCCATTTTCGACGACGCCGTGCGCCTGAACCGCAGCCTGCTCAAGCAGCCGTTCCAAACCACCGACCTCGACGTGACGGTGAACTACAACATCTGGGAATATTATCGCGGCGTGTTGCGCGGCGAACCCGTCATTCTCGAAGAGAAGCCCATCACCTACCACATTGACCGCACCACCGTCGCCTACTGGAAGTGGGACGACTTCTGTCGCGAAGTCATCTGGTATGGCAACAAGAAGGGCGCTTACCTCTACGCCAACCAGATGGTCGAAAAACAGATCGCTGGCATCTACTGATGAACTACCGCGCACTCGGCAACACGGGACTGCGCGTCTCGGAAATCGGCTTCGGCACTTGGGGTCTCGGCGGCAATGTCGCGGGCGCGGTCGCCTACGGCAAAACCGACGACGCTGTTTCCATCGCTGCGCTGAAATTCGCCGTCGAGCAAGGCATCAATTTCTACGACACCTCCGACCTCTACGGCTTCGGCCACAGCGAGGAAATCCTCGGCGAAGCGTTTGCCAACTGCCGTGAGAAAGTTATCATCGCGTCCAAGGGCGGTTTTATTGACGCCGTGAAACAGGATTTCTCCGTCGCGCATTTGCGTGAAGCGTTGGAGAAAAGTCTGCGCCGACTTCGCACCGACTACCTCGACCTCTACCAATTCCACAGCCCCGCCGTGAGCCTGCTGCGCGAGCAGCCGGAAGTCCTCGCGCTCATGGACGAGCTGAAACGCGCTGGCAAAATCCGCGCATGGGGCTTCTCCGCCCGTTCGCCCGAAGAAGCGCGCGTGGCCGCCGAAGAATTCTCCGCGCCCGCCATCCAAGTGAACTTCAACCTCACCGACCAGCGCGCGGAAACCAACGGGCTGTTCGCGCTCTGCCAGCAAAAGCAAACCGGCGTCATCGTCCGCACCCCGCTGTGCTTCGGCTTTCTCACCGGCAAATATTCCAGCGCGCAAAGCTACGACGCCACCGACCACCGCAGCCGCTGGTCGCCGGAGCAACTCGCGAGCTGGGAAAAAGCCAACGACGTTTTTAGTTTTCTGTTCGCGCAAAATCCCTACGACTCGCCCGCGCAAATCGCGTTGCGCTTCTGCCTCTCGTTCCCCGCCGTGTCCACCATCATTCCCGGAATGTTGAACGATGACCAAGTCCGCGAAAACTCCGCCGCCAGCGGACGCGGCTCATTGCCTAGCGAACAACTCGCCCACGCCGTGCAAGCCGGAGCCGACCATGAATTCTTCGTCCGCAAACGGTAAAAAAAGTTCGACACCCGCCGCGCAGTGAAACAGCTTGGCGGCGATGTTCAAACCGCTCGTCACTTGGTTTCTCGCCGCCTCCGCGTTTGCCGCTACAGCCAACGGCAACACCAACACGCTCATCATCGCTGCGCCGGAACTTGCGCATTTGAATTTCTCCAACTCCACCGGCGGCTTGCGCGTGGCGGACGGACTCGAAACTTTTACCATCATCCGCGCGAACCAAGAAAATCCCGCCGCTGCCGACGGACGCGGCTGGACGTATCAGCACCACCCCGATTTGGCCGCTTGGCACGGGCGACTTTACGTCGGCTGGAATTCCTGCGAGCGCGACGAAGATGTGTGGCCGAGCCGCGAACTCATCAGCTCATCCACCAATGGCCGCGTGTGGACGCCGCCCGTGGAAATGTTTCCACAGGGAAGCTCCACGCCGCTGCGAATGTTTTTTTTCCTCGCACCCAATGGCCGGATGCTCGTCATCGCCGGGTTGCGCGTGAACCACGATAAGTTGGTGGAGAAAAACAAAGGCCCGCTCCTCGTCCGCGAACTCCGCGCCGACCACAAGCTCGGCGAAATCTTCACGCTGCGCGCGCCCGCTATCACCGTCACGAACCAGCCGCCGGCGTTTGAAGCTGCCGCTGACAAAACTTTTGTCGCCGCTTGCCGCCAGCTGCTCGCGGACAAAATTTATTTACAACAGCAGGACTACGGCGTGTTGCTCGACGAACCAGAGCGCATGAAATGGTTCAACCTCACGAATTGGGTCGCCAACGAATACGAGTTGAAAGCCGCCGAAGACTTCGGCAAGGCGCAGTGCTTTTTCACACGTAAAGACGGCGTGCTCGTGGGCGTGAGCAAAAAACGTTGGGTCACGCTTTCGCGCGACGGCGGCGCGACGTGGACGCAGCCTGTGCGCCCGCCTTCACTCCTCACGGGCATGGGCAAAGTCTGGGGACAGCAACTTTCCAACGGTCGCTACGCGCTCGTCTACAACCCCGATGCCGCGCGTCGCTGGCCGCTCACGCTACTCACGAGCGATGACGGCGTGACGTTCAGCCATCCCGTCGCGCTGCACGGCGAACTCGCGCCGAAGCGTTACGAAGGCAGCGGCAAAAGTCCCGGCGCGAGCTATCATCGCGGCCTCTCGCACTGGAACGACGACGGCTCGTGGCCCGACTCCGCGCTCTGGCTCGTCTACAGTTTGAACAAAGAAGAAATCCGCGTCATCCGCGTGCCGGTGAAGAAGTGACAAGCCAGAAGCAGTGGCGTTTTTTTTGGAGTGCGGCGACACGTCGCCGCTTTGTTACTGGGAGACATGTCTCCCAGTAACAAAACGCGGTCATGCCCGCGCACTTCAAACTTCAAACCGGGTTTGAAATTGTGCGCGCCGCGCGCTTCGCCTAGCCTCACGCGATGTTTGAATCTTTAAGCGGCAAGCTCCAGAACGCCTTCAAAAATTTGCGCGGTCTCGGCAAAATTTCCGAGAGCAACGTCGGCGACGCCTTGCGCGAGGTGCGCCTGGCACTGCTGGAAGCCGACGTGAATTTCAAGGTCGCCCGCGATTTCATCGAGCGCGTCAAAACGAAGGCGCTCGGCGCGGAAGTCGTCGCGAGCGTTCAGCCCGGTCAGCAGATCATCAAAATTGTTTCCGACGAACTCACCGCGCTGCTTGGCTCCACCAACGCCGCGCTCGCCAGCGGCGGCAATCCAACGTGTGTGATGATGGTCGGCTTGCACGGTGCGGGCAAAACGACTTCGTCCGGCAAGCTCGCCAAACTGCTCAAAAAACAAGGCCGCGCGCCGCTGCTCGTGGCGGCGGATGTTTATCGTCCGGCGGCGATGGATCAGTTGGAAACGCTCGGCAAGCAAATTGAAGTTCCCGTGTTTCTCCAGCGCGGCGCGACGGATGTTTTGAAAATCGCGCGCGAAGCCTTGAACTTTGCCCGCGCGCAAAACTTGAACGTCGTCATCTTCGACACCGCCGGACGTTTGCAGATTGACGAGCCGCTCGTGCAGGAGCTCGTGCGCCTGCGCGACCTCGTGAAGCCGCAGGAAATTCTGCTGGTGCTAGACGCCGCGACCGGTCAGGAAGCGGTGAACGTCGCCACGCATTTTGATTCTGCCCTGAACATCACCGGCTCCATTCTCACCAAGCTCGACGGCGACGCTCGCGGCGGCGCGGCGTTGAGCCTCAAGGAAGTCACCGGCAAGCCCATCAAGTTCATGGGCGTGGGCGAGAAGCTGGACGAGTTCGAGCCGTTTCATCCCGAGCGGATGGCGTCGCGAATTCTCGGCATGGGCGACGTGGTAAGTTTGGTTGAGCGCGCCGCCGAAGCCGTGAGCGAAGACGATGCGCGGCGCATGGAGGAGAAAATGCGGAAGGGCGATTTCACGCTCGAAGATTTTCTCGAACAGATGCGCGCGATGAAAAAACTCGGCTCGCTCGAGAGCGTGATGAAGATGTTGCCCGGCGGCGCAGACGCGCTCAAGCAAGTGTACTTGGGCAAACAGGAAAAAGAATTTCGCCGCATGGAAGGCATGGTCTGCGCAATGACCGTGAAGGAACGGCGCAACGTAGCGTTGCTCAACGCGAGCCGCCGCCGCCGCATCGCCGCAGGCAGCGGCACGACCGTGACGGAAGTGAACACCATGCTGAACAAGTTCGCGCAGATGCAGCAGATGATGAAAAAGATGGGCAAGATGCAAAAAATGATGGGACGCGTGGGCGGCGGCGGGATGTTTGGCCGCTAAGAAATCTCTTGCTCCCGCGCGTCATCGGACTACCGTCGCGCCATGAAGGCTCGCTGACCCCAAGGAGGCGGGCAGGGTTGGTGGACTCTCCACCAACGTCGGAGGCACAAACTGCCGGCGCAATACCGCCAGGTTGTAAATGGGCAGGCTGATTCCAGTCTGCCCTTTCTTTTTTTCTGCGCGGCGCTGGAAATATTAAAACTCCCGCAGATTCCACTCGTTCACGAGGCTGCGGTTGATCTCAGACAAAAAGCGCGAGGGCGATTGGAACGTGTCGCCGCTGCCCCCGAAACCGGCGCGCATGAACGGGTAGCTCAAATACAATTCGTTCTTCGCCCGCGTGACGGCGACGTAAAACAACCGGCGCTCCTCCTCCTCGCCGTCCGCGCTCTCCGCCGTCCGCGCGGACGGAAACATCCCGTCGCACAGCATGATCACGAACACGCAGTCGAACTCCAAACCCTTCGCCTGATGGATGGTCGAGAGTTTGATTTTCTCCTCGTCGTCGCCGGATTTTTTATCGTCCTCGGCTTCGACGTTGGTGAGCAGTGCGAGTTGCGTGAGAAATTCCGACAGCGACGCGAACTGCTGCGAGAAGATGGCGAGCTGCTTGATTTCGTCGAGGCGGCGTTCGTAGTTGTCGTAGGTCGCCTTGAGATAATCGTCGTAACCGGCGTCCACGATGAGCTTGAGCATCCGCGCGGCGTTGTCGCGCACGGACGTAGCTTCGAGTTGGGAAATGGTGGCGGTGAATTGCGCCCACGCCAGCGCGGCTTTCTTGGGCACGGACTTGGAACAACTTTGCAACGCGACGGCGAGTTGAGGAATGCCCCTCACCCCGTCCCTCTCCCCATCGGATGGGGAGAAGGTGTCCGCAGGACGGGTGAGGGGAATGTGCGCGAGGTATTGATTCCACAATTTGTCCGCGCCTTTGCCGCCGACGCCCGGCAGCAGCAGCGTCAGCCGCTTGAAGGAGATTTCATCGCGCGGATTGGCGATGAGTTTCAGATACGCGGTCGCGTCCTTGATGTGCGCCTGCTCGAAGAACCGCAGGCCGCTCGTGATGCTGAACGGGATGTTGCGCTTGGTGAGTTCGAGTTGGAGTTCGAGCGCGTGGAAGTGCGAGCGATACAGCACGGCGATGTCATTCAAGCTCACGCCTTCGTCGCGGAGTTCGAGCGCGCGCTGGGCGACGAACGCGGCCTGCTGCGCGGCGTCGTGACAGGCGACGAGCGCGGGCTTCACGCCGGACTTGCGCGCGGGCGTTAGGTTCTTCGTGAACTGGTTCACGTTCGCGGCGATGGCGGCGTTCGCGAGGTTGAGAATCTCCGGCGTGCTTCGGTAATTGGTTTCAATCTTGTAAGTCTTCGCGCCAGGATAACGGTCAGGAAATTTCAGGATGTTCGCGAAGTTCGCGCCGCGCCACGCGTAGATGCTCTGCGCGTCGTCGCCGACGACCATCACGTTCTTGTGGCGCGCGGCGAGCAGGTCAATGAGGTCGCTCTGGAGTTTGTTCGTGTCCTGATATTCGTCCACGAGGATGAACTGGAAGCGCCGCTGATAAAGTTCCCGCACGTCGGCGTGGTCTTGCAGGAGCTTGAGCCAGAGCGCGAGCAGGTCGTCGAAGTCCATCGCGTTCGTGGCGCGCTTGCGGGCGGTGTAGCTTTTGGCGAGTGCGGAAATTTTTTCTTCGTGCTCGATGAAGTAACCGTATTGCGCGTCGAGAATTTCAGGAATGGAACGGTGCGTGTTATTCGCGAGCGAAAAGATTTCCACCAGCACGTCGGGCTTGGGAAAGCGCGTGGCCTTCACGTCAATCTTCGAATCGTCGAGGCAGGCCTTCATCAAATCGCGCGCGTCGTCGCGGTCGAGGATGGAGAAATCTCTGCCGTAACCGACCAAGTCAGCGTGGCGGCGGAGGATGCGGTTGCCGATGGAGTGAAACGTGCCGCCCCACAGTTCCGGCAACGGGCGTCCGAGGAGTTCGGCCACGCGCCGCATCATTTCGCCGGCGGCCTTGTTGGTGAACGTG
The DNA here is from genome assembly GCA_046050965.1 of Verrucomicrobiota bacterium. Classification (GTDB taxonomy): domain Bacteria; phylum Verrucomicrobiota; class Verrucomicrobiia; order Limisphaerales; family JAFMIX01; genus JAFMIX01. The sequence goes on from JBJOPC010000118.1 coordinate 12,089, forward strand.
AGCAGCAGGATTTTGTCGGCAGGAATTCCCTGTTCGAGCAGATACGCGACGCGGTAGGTGAGCGTGCGCGTCTTGCCCGAACCCGCGCCCGCGATGACTAGTGCCGGTCCCGGCAGCGCGGTGACGGCGGCGTGCTGCTGTGCGTTGAGTTCGCGCGCGTAATCAATCTGCAATTCCACCTTGGGCTGGAACGGTTGCAGGATGTAGTCGTGCGACATGGCGGAGATGAAACGAACATTCGGTGGAAAAAGCAAAACGCGAGTTGGAAAAACTCGCGCTCGCTTCGCTTAGGTTGGCGGACTGAATTATTTCTTCAAGCCGATGCTGCTGGCGCGCTTGGCGACTTTGCGGCTGGTCTGCACTTTGGTGACCGTGCCGGTGGCGAGATATTTTTGCTTCACGGTGGCGAGGATGGCGTCGCGTTTATCGTAAAGGCGTTTCAACTTGCGCGGTTTCACGCGAGCAAGCGCGTGGGCGGTGAGGAGCGGGAGCGAGATGGTCGTGTCGGTGTAGCACACGACGCAGTCGGGGAGCGAGTCAGGGTCAACCTTGCCCCAGCTCACGGCCTCGGCAGGCGTCGCGCCGCTCAAGCCGCCGGTGTCCGGCCGCGCGTCGGTGCATTGCAGAAAGTAGTCGTGACCTTTTTCTTGGATGCCCATGACCTCTTGAATCTGCGGTTCAGTTTGCAGCATGAAATTTTTCGGCGAGCCGCCGCCGAGGATGAACACGCTGGATTTGTGCTTGGAACTTTTCGCGTGATAGACGATGCCCGCCGTTTGGTTCACGTCGCGGTTCACGTCGAACATGAGTTTAGAATCGCGCAACGCCATCGCGGCGACATTCATGCCGATGCTCGAATCGCCGGGGCTGCTGGTGAAAATGGGGATGCCACATTCGTAAGCCGTCGCGAGCACGGAGCTATCTTTGATGCCGAGTTTTTTCTGGCGCGCGTGAACGTATTTGCCGAGCAGGTAGTGGAACTCGTCCGTGCCCATCGGGCGTTGGAATTCCGCGCCTTGAATCACTTCGCGCACGAAGGCGTCGGTGTCGAGCAGGACGTTGTAATCGAAAAGAATGTCGTAGATACGGATGACGCCATCGCGATGCAACACCACGTCGTCGAGGAACGGCGAACCGCTGAAGAGTTGCATATCGAGACCGTAGTGAAGGTCGTGGTAAAGATTCGCGCCGGTGGAGACAATCCAATCCACGAAGCCTGCTTTCATCAGCGGAATGAGGCACGACTTGCCGAGGCCAGCAGGCGTGAGCGCGCCCGTGAGGCTCATGCCGATGTAGCCGTCTTGCGGCAACATTTTTTGCGTGAGCAGCAGCGCGGCTTCGCGCAGGCGCCCGCCGTTGTAGGCGAGGAAAGTTTTTTCGAGAAGGTCGGCGGCGGAGATGTTTTTGCCAAGGCCGAGCGGGTTGAGGCGCGGGTAGGCAGCGAATTTTTTCGAGAGTTTTTTACTCATGGGCGCGAAGTTTTTGCGGAAACGCTGGCGAAGGCAAATTATTTTTGTGCGCGACGGAAGTTCGTTGTCACCTTGCGACGGAAGACGGCGTCTCTGGCTGCGAATGTTCACCGCCAACTTGCAGAAAATTCTCGCCGCGCTGCTCGTCACCGCCGCGTTCACCGCCCCCGCTGCCATCATCGGCACGAATCATCCCGCGCTGCCGCTCACGCTCGAACGCCTCGCCGCGCTGCCCGCCGCACAACAGCCTGCGTGGCGCGATTACCTCGACCGCTCGGCGAAACAAAAACTCGCCGACCAGAAATTTCTGCACGACGAAATGAAAGCCGCTGGCTTGAACGAATCCAAGCTCGCGCCCCACGCCAAAGATTTCTCTGGTTTGCCACTCACCAAATCCAACGACTGGTATGCGTTGCCCGAAGCGCGGCGACTCGCGAACATCATCGTCTCGTTTCAGACGCCCGCTGGTGGCTGGAGCAAGCGGCTCGACCTCACGAAATTTTCCCGCACACCCGGCCAGCACTTTGCGCCCGACAACACCTCGCGCTTCCTCACCAACGCCGTCGCCGATAACGACGCGCCACACGACGTTCACTGGAGCTACGTCGGCACGTTCGACAACGACGCGACGACGACGCAACTGCGCTTCCTCGCCAAAGTCATCGCCGCTACCAAAGCTGAACGCGAAGAAAAACTCGGCGCCAGCTTCGCGCGCGGCCTCGACTACATCCTCGCCGCGCAGATGCCCCACGGCGGCTGGCCGCAAAGCTGGCCGCTCGACGGCGGTTACCACGACGCCATCACGTTCAACGACGGCGCAATGATTCACCTGCTCGAGTTTCTCCGCGACGTGCGCGACGGGCAAAGTGAATTCAGTTTTGTCGCGCCTGCGTTGCGTGAAAAAGCCGCCGCGAGTTTGCAGAAAGGAATTGCCTGCGTCCTCGCTACGCAAATCACCGACCACGGCCAACGCACGGTTTGGTGTCAGCAGCACGACGCGCTCACGCTCGCGCCGTGCGCCGCGCGCAATTACGAAATGCCTTCCGCCTGCGGTGCAGAGAGCGCGGGCATCTTGCTGTTTCTGCTAAAAATTCCTGCGCCCGACACCAATGTCGTCGCCGCCGTGGACGCCGCCGCCGCATGGTTGACCAAGGCGAAATTACCGCCTGACACACTCGCAACAGTTGGCAAAGAAACCAAACGTGCTGTGGAGCCAAAGGGCGACGGCTCGCTCTGGGCGCGCTACTACGAACTCGGCAGCACGCGCCCCATTTTCGGCGACCGCGACTTGAGCATCCACGACAACGTGAGCGAGATTTCCGCCGAGCGGCGCAAAGGCTACTCCTGGTTCAACGACCACCCGAAACGTGTGCTCGCTGAATACGAACGCTGGACGAAACGCCGCGCGAAGCAAAAATAGTGGCACAGGCATCTTGCCTGTGTGTTGCTGGGGCATTGGATGTTTCCGCTGGAAACTCACAGGCAGGATGCCTGTGCCACTACTGAAACCGCGCCCTACCACATATCCGCCGGCGAATTCCAATTCGTAAAAAACTTCGTGTCGTCCGCTAGGAAATCCGCATAGCTCGCCAACTCCGCCGCCACACAACGCGCGGCAAAAAATTTTGCGCTCGGCTGCTTTGCGGAGCGTTCTCCCTCACCCCAGCCCTCTCCCGCTGGGAGAGGGAGAATGGTTCGGCTGTCGTTTGAAAAATTTGCCGCTGGATTGGCCGAAGCCGCTGTCAAAATATTGGCAGCCTGCGCCGCTGGCTCCCTCTCCCAGCGGGA
>JBJOPC010000119.1:0-7326 GCA_046050965.1 Verrucomicrobiota bacterium
CCAACTCCGCCGTGGTGAAGTTGCGCGTGAAGCTGGCGAACGACGCGGCGAAAGTCTTCTCCGGACGCGCCGTGGTCGACATCGGCCATCCCGGCAGCACCGAATTCGTGATGCAATCGACCGATGTGAAAATTCCCGCGCACGGTTCAATCGAGCACACGTTCTTGGTCACCATTACCAAGCCGCACCTCTGGAACGGCGTGGCCGACCCGCACTGTTACCAAGCCACCGTGCGATTGACCAAGGGCAAGGAGACGATTGATGCCATCGAGCAAACCTTCGGCATCCGCTCGTTCGCGCTGAAACCCGACGCCGGATTTTTCCTCAATGGCCAGCATCTCGGCTTGCACGGCGTGAACCGCCACCAAGATCGTCTCGACAAAGGCTGGGCGATTGCCACGAACGACATGAGTGAGGACTTCAAAATCATGCAGGAACTCGGCGTGAACACGGTGCGGCTCGCGCACTATCAGCATGATCAATTTTTTTATGACCTTTGCGACCACGGCGGCGTGGCTGTGTGGGCGGAACTTTGTTTTGTCAACGAGCCGCCGGCCACGCAAGCCGGACGTGACAACGCCAAAGAGCAACTCCGCGAACTCATACGTCAGAATTTCAACCACCCTTCAATTTTCTTTTGGAGCATTGGCAACGAAACCAGCAACACCAACCTCGCCTTCGACGTGCTCACCGAACTCAACGCCGTCGCGCACGAAGAAGATTCCACGCGCCCGACCACCTACGCCTCCAACCATCGCGTGGGCGACCGGCGCAACTACATCACCGACATTCTCGCCATCAATAAATATTTCGGCTGGTATAATTCCACCTACGCCGACTTTGGAAAATTCATGGACGACAGCCACGCGTTGCAACCCACCCTGCCCTTCGGTGTGAGCGAATACGGCGCGGGCGCGAGCATTTATCAACACGAAGAAAATCCGCCCGTCCGCAACCACATGTCCCAAGGCATCTGGCATCCCGAAGAATGGCAGAGCATTTTTCACGAAGAGAATTGGCGGCAGATGCAAGCGCGTCCGTGGATTTGGGGAACCTACATTTGGAATATGTTCGACTTCGTGGCCGACGCCCGCAAGGAAGGCGACATCCACGGGCGCAACGACAAAGGTCTCGTCACCTACGACCGCCAGACGCGCAAGGACGCTTTTTATTTTTACCAAGCCCACTGGACGACCAACGCCATGGTGCACATCACGAGCAAGCGTTTCTACCAACGCGCGCAGCCGACGACCGAGTTGAAAATTTATTCCAACGGCGACGAAGTCGAAGCGAAGTTGAATGGCGTTTCGCTCGGCATAAAAACTTCTGCCGACCGCCGCTTCCTCTGGCCGATGGAATTGAAGTCCGGCCCGAATCGCATTGAGGCCATCGCGTATCGCGGCGGACGCCCCGTTGCCACCGACGCTTGCGGCTGGACTTACCGCGCCGATGGCGAACCGCTGCCCAACCAAGTCGTGGCCGACGCCGACGAAGCCGCGCGGAAAAAAGCCGAGGCGCGCAAAGTGAAACTCACCACCGAACAAGAAGCCACGAACGCCCTTCCACCCGGCGTGAAGGAGTGATCCCCAAACTATCCCACTCCCAAAATCACGGCGTGGTGACGCGGAAAAACTTTTGCGCAGCGGCGGGCGCAAGCGTCACGGTAAGGTTGGTGTCGGCGGGCGGCGCGGAGAAATTCGTGAGCGGCAGCCACGCGTTCGTGGCGGCGAAACTCGCGCGCGATTCCACGACGTAGGCGCGACCCGCTTCGGCGGCGAAGGTGAATTGGAATTGATTGCTCGCGGCAGGCGTTAGTTGCAAGCGCGGCGCAGGCGTGTAGGTCACGGTGAGCAACGGCGTGTTGACGGCGTCTTCGCGAGTGCCGTAGCGGCGGGCGGTGAAGGTGTCTTGCTCGTTGTCGCACAACAGAAGCCAGCCGAAATTTTGCGCGGGTTGCGTGAGCCAGAATTGCACGTCAGCCACGAGCGCGGGTGTGGTGGCGGGCGGCGCGGGTGGAAAATAATAATCGCTCACGCCGTAAATCGTATTGGCCGCGCTTGCGCGCGCGCTAAAATCATTCGTGGTAGCGCCGCCGGGTGAAGCCCACGCGTTCGTCGCCGCGAAACGATATTGCCACGTCGCTTCTCCGGCAGTCGCAGGCGAGCCTTTGCCCGCGCCGCCGCCGGGCGCATTCGTCTTGTTGCCCTCACCCCACGACACGAGCAGCCGATGCAGACTCATGTCGGCGGGCGTGGGCGGTTCGTTCGGCACAGAGACGACTTCCAGCTTGAGCGATGCGGCGTCAATGCGACTGCCCATCGGAATAGCGGAGAAATCAAAACGAAAGAGCGCACGGTTCTTGGTATTGTTTTGCGTCGTGCCGGCGTTGGCAAACGGCATCGCACCAAAATTGTTGCTGGGGAAATTCTGGCTCAACGTCGTGTCGGCCACGGGCGTGAGTTGCAGCGTGGCGGCGCGAACTAGCGGCGCGAACAAAATCGTAGCAACCGCGAGTGAAAAACTTTTCACACCAGATTCAATTCCCCCGCGATGGTCGTGCCGTCCACGGTGGACGTGCCGCCGGTTTGCAGATTTTCGCCGACGGTAACGTAGCCGGGGATGATACGCCCCAACTGCGGTTGCGTCGCGCCGAGATGGTCGCGGATGAGTTCGCCGAGGACAGAGCGATAGTCAACGGCGCGTTGCAAGTAGCGGCTGCTCACGCCGAACATCGTGCCGGTCGTGCCGGTCGTGCCGCCGGGAACCCACGGCACGGCCACGCCATTGTAGGTGTCGCTCGGACTGCATCCATACACGCCGCCGTGGATGCTGCCGCCCGCGACGAACATCGCGCTGCCTTCCGCGTGATCCGTGCCGAGGCTCCCATTTTGAATCGTGGTGCGCCCGAACTCGGAGAGCGTGACGACGACAATGTCGTTCCAACCAACCTTCGCGCCGGGCATGGGGTTCGTGCCGCCCTTGCCGTAAATCATGAAATATTTCCGCAGCGAATACATCGCCCAACCGAGCCGCCGCATGAGGTTCGCATGCGTGCCGGTCACGCCGCCTTGGCTGTTGTGGGTGTCGAAGCCGGTGAATTCTGTGCCGGCGATGATGGCGTCGGTCTGGTTGAGAATCAGCGCCGCGGCTTTCAAATTACCGGCGAGCGTGTAGGCACTGCTGCTGTCGTCCACGACGTATTTGTTCGTGTCGTTGCCGTGCGCGGTGTAGCCGCCGTTTTTTGCGCGCAACGTGGGGAATAAATAATACGGCGCGTCGCCGTCGGTGTTCACGTTGTCCACGAAATAATTCCCGGTCGTCGTGCCGTTGCCTTCGGTGAAATCAATGCCCGCAAAAATGTTCAGCGTGTTGGACAGGTTTTGATATTGCAGCGCGAGCAGTTCGCGGCTGGCTTTGGCGGTGGCGGGAAAACTGTTCGCGCTGTTGAGATAGGCGTCGGCTTTGGTGTTGCCCGCCGTGGTGTTGGGGATGCCGAAGAGATTGTAGCGCGTGGGGTCGCCGAGATTCGTCATCGCCGCCGCGCTGCCGCGCAGAATCACCGGCAACGCGGACTGAATCGAAACACCCGTGAGTGGCGCGGTGTTCGCGAGGCCAGACTCGACCATCGTGCGGTAGAAAATCCCGTCCTTGATGACGTTGTTGTTCGGCAGTCCGTTCTCCCAATAATTCTGCGAATCAAAATGCGAGCGCGACTGTTTGGGATAACCGACGCGGTGAATGAGCGCGAGTTGTCCGGCGTTGTAGATGGGCGCGAGAAATTTCAGCGAGGGATGCAGCGCGGCAAAACCGTTACCGAGATTCACCGCGCTGGCGTAGCTGTAAGTCGCGCTGGCGGCGGTGCGCGCCGTGCCGGCGGCGTCGAGAAATTGCGTGGGGTCGAACGCTGCGCCGGGCGTGGCGTAGTTGATAGCAGTGTCGTTGGGAATCAAAATCGCGGGGCGGTTGAGCGCGTTGTAAGCCGGGTCCACGGCGGGGATAACAGAGTTGAGCGCGTCGTTCGCGCCGCGCAGGAAAATGAAGATGACCTTCTTGCCATTGAGGCCGATGTTGCCCTCCGCGAGCGCGCGTTTCATCACGAACGGGATGTACGCGAGTGTGGCGAGCGCAACGCCGAGACCGACCTTGAACGAGCGGTCGAGAAACTTCCGGCGCGTGATGATGTTGAAGTTGTCCATGGTTATTGCTCCTGAAATCTCTGCGTGCTCATCAGCAAACCGACCGCACCGCGCACACGCTGGTCGTAAGAGTTGGTGGCATTGTTGCTCACAGGCAGAGCGCTGAAAACTTTGTTCGTGTTCGCCGTGGTTGTGTCCGCGCTGCCGTCGTTCAGGAAATTCACGGCGGCATTGCGATACAGCTGCACGTTGCCCGCGCCTTCGCCGGGGAACAGGAGGCTCACGAAATAATCCGCCACGGCGGTCGCGTTCGTTAGGCTTGCGGCAGGAAGTTTCTGCGAAAGCAAATCCACCGGGCTGCACACGTTCGTGCCCGCGTCGTTGCCGGACGAACCGAACGACCCGCTGTGTCCGCTCTGTCCATACGCGATGCAGAACGATTGCGCGAACCGCACACGCTCCGCCAGCGTCCCTGCGCTCACCCACGGCGCGGCGGTTTCGGGATAACCGTCGGGCGCGTCGCGGTCGAAGAGCAACATATTACCCGCGCGCGTGAGCAACGTGGCGGAAGTCGCCGACGTGCCACCGATGGCGTAACCATCACTGGACGCAGTGTAAGTTTGGTTGGAGCCGGAGCGCAACGCACGCACCACGCTTACGGCAAATTCGAACGGCGTCTTCACTTTTTGCGCCACGCCACCGTGGCTGCGGAATAAGTCGGAGTCCGTGATGACGCGCAGCACCGGCCAGATTTGTCCCTTCGGCGAATTCGTTTCCCACGCGTTCATGCAGGCGCGGACAAGCGCGGCTTCGGGCGAAAGATTCCCGGCGGCGTAATTATAATTGGTGTAGGCGGGCGTCGTGGGGTCATTGCTCGGATTAGGAAAGTTGTCATGCACGAGCAGGCGGCAGAGTTTCACGGAAAGGTATTCCTCGGTGAACGGCTGGTTGGCGAGGTGCGCGAGGACTTGGTAGCCATCTTGGATGCTATTCGTGCCGCTGCCGTTCGTGAGCGTGAGTTGGTAATTTGCACCGGCCCACGGCGCGCCGAAACGCGCGGGCACGGTCTTCGCTGGAAAAATAATTTTGTTCGAGTTGTTGTGCCAACTGGAGTTGTAGCTAAACGCCCACACGCCGTAGAGATTCGAGATGGTCGTGAGACTACCGTTCGTCGAGCCGGGATAAATCGCCGTCGTCTGCGCGGCGAACGGATTCGCGGCATTGGTCAAATCCACTTTCTTAAGCGTCCAGCCCGTCCACGCGCGCGACATCACGGTGATGTCATTCTGGTCATAGCCGTTGTCCACGCCGAACGTGAACAGTTCCAAAAGTTCGCGCGCGTAATTTTCATTCGCCACGCGCGTGGCGTCGCCGCGACTCGTGACGGTGTCGAGATAGATAATCATCGCGGGACTCTCGGCGGAAGCTTTCAGCAAGTCGTAGAACGTGCAAGTCGGGTTCAGCAACGCCGCGCGCCAGCGGTCGTTCTCCAGTTTCTCGAAGCTCGTGGCGATGGCTTGCTCGCGTGTGCCGTTCGCCTCTGAACTGACCGTGCTGCTGCTGTCGGACTTGGATTCCTGCGTGACGAAATGGTTCTCCCAGAACTGCAGTAGGATTTCCAGCAACTGTCGCCGCGCGCCAATCGCCCGCAGCGTGTGCCACGCGCGCAAGTCTGCCAGACTCGCGCTGTTCGTTTCCACAAACGTGTTCGGCCCGGCGAAGCGCGCGTTGAGCGTGGCGAAATTCGTGTGTGTCGTGTCCACATCCTCGGCGAGATTCCACGGTGCGAGTTGTTCGTCAATGAACGCTTGCGGCCCGATGGCGGTCACGCGCGCGAGTTCATCTGGCGTCGGCCCGTAAGCGAGGCGGTTCAACACCTGCGCCGTGAGCAGCGCGTTGCTCGACAGCGGCGTGACGGCGACTTGATAAAAATCTTTCACGCCCGCCGCGTTGGTCGCGCGCCATTCGTAACCGTAGTTTGTGCCGACGGTGTTCGTGCTGATGAAATACGGTGCGAGCGCGAAGTTGGTGTTAGCCACGAACGGCAAACTTAAATTCGTGGTGCTGTAAAACGTGTAAGCGGCGGCGGCGGGATACAAATCGAAACGCACATTCCGCGTGGCGTTGGATTTGACGAGGCTATTGATGACCGGCGGCGCGGGATCGGCAGCGCGCAGCGCGGCGGCGGCGAGCGACAGGCAGACGAGCGACAGGCAGACGAGCGTGAAAAGTTTTACCGCGTGTTTCGTTTTCATCGTCGGAACTTGGACAAACCGTAAAGGCTCACCGCGCGACTGTCAAACGGTGGGAGTTTTTGTTTGCGCTCCAGTTGTGGAGTGCAGCGACACGTCGCCCCACTCCCAAAATTAACGGCGTTAAATTTTTCCTGCTCGCCAGCGGCGCGTGCTGTCTTGATATTCTTGGCGGAGAAAATGTCCGCCACTGAAACTAAATCGCCCGCGTTGCCGCTCGGCTTAAACCAAGCTTGGCGGTTTGCGCTGTTCAACGGACTCTCGTTCCAGCTCATGCAGGGCAGCGCGATGATTCTCTACGCGAAGTCGCTTCACGCGAGTGCCACGGTGCTGGGCATCATCGCGGGCTTGATGCCGCTGCTGGTGATTTTTCAGATTCCGGCCGCCGCGCATTTGGATCGCGTGGGTTACAAACGTTTCGTGGTGGCGGGCTGGGGTTCGCGCACGCTTTTTATTTTTGCGGTCGCGCTCGTGCCGTTCACCGGCGGCTTTCTGGATATGCAGACGCGGCTGACGCTGGTGTTGATGCTGTTGTTTATTTTCAACCTCGTGCGCGGCATCGCGAGTTGTGCGTGGATGCCGTGGATTGCGCAACTCGTGCCGGAAAACTTGCGCGGCAAACACGTCTCGCACGACGCGGCGATGACGAACCTCGGCTGCTTCGTCACAACAATCGTCGCCGCCGCATTGCTCGGCGATACGCCACACGCGTGGCAATTCAGCGCGGTATTTTTGTTCAGCGGTGTGACCGGGCTGTGGAGCCTCGTGTATCTCAAGCGTGTGCCGGATGTGCCGGTGGCGGAGAAAACGCGTTCGTCGCGCGAACCAGTTCCGTGGCTGGCGATGCTGCGGTATGCGCCGTTCGCAAAACTTCTGTGGCTCGTCGTGGCGTGGGCGGTGGCTTACGGCGGCATCAATGCGTTCTCGGTGGCGTTCCT
>JBJOPC010000120.1:0-5501 GCA_046050965.1 Verrucomicrobiota bacterium
ACGACGAACGTCATCCAAGTGCGCGTAGAACTCGACGGCACGAACAAATCGCAAACGGTCAAAGTCGGTTTGCCCGCACTGCAAATTTCCGGTTCAGCGACCACCGATACGAACGGCGTGGTTGAACTGGAATTGCCCGCGAACCAACTGCCGCTCTGGTCGCCCACCGCGCCTGCGCTGCACGAAGTCACGCTCGCTTGCGACACGGACACGACGAGCGACCGCGTGGGCTTCCGCACCATTGCCACGCGCGGCCACGAAGTTTTGCTGAACGGCCAGCCGGTTTTTCTGCGTGGCATTTGCGTTCACGAGGAGAATCCGCTTGAAGGTCGTCGCGCCAATTCCGTAGCCGACGCCAAGCTGCTGCTTGGTTGGGCGAAGGATTTGAACTGCAATTTTGTTCGCCTCGCGCATTACCCGCACAACGAATTCATGGTGCGCGCTGCCGACGAACTCGGCCTGATGGTCTGGGCGGAGATTCCCGTCTACTGGACGATTCAGTGGACGAACCCCGCCACACTCCAGCTCGCGCAGGTGCAACTCACCGACATGATTGCGCGCGACCAAAACCGCGCGAGCGTCGTCGTGTGGTCTGTCGCCAACGAGACGCCCATCAGCGACGCGCGCACGAAATTTTTAAAAACGCTCGTGGACACCGCGCGCGCCGCCGACGGCACGCGGCTCGTGTCCGCCGCGATGGAAGTTCACGCGAGCAAGACGAACGCGAACATAAAAATCGTGGACGACCCGTTCGGCGAATTCACCGACCTCGTGAGCTTCAACCAATACGTCGGTTGGTATGACGGCCTGCCGGACAAGTTGGATCGCGTGGAGTGGCGCATCAAATACGACAAGCCCGTTTTCATCAGCGAATTTGGCGGCGACGCGCAGCAAGGTTTTCACGCGGACGCGCAGACGCGGTTCAGCGAGGAATTTCAGGAGGACTTGTATCGCAAAACCTTTCCGATGCTGCAAAAAATTCCCGGCTTGAGCGGCATGACGCCGTGGATTCTCGCCGACTTCCGCTCGCCGCGCCGGTTGCTGCCGGGTGTGCAAGACGGATGGAATCTCAAAGGCGTGATGGGGCACAACGGCCAAAAGAAAAAAGCCTACGCCGTGCTGAAAAGTTTCTACGACGAGCTGGAACAGCGCGGCACGGCGCGGTGAGTTTGGCGGGGCAAGTTGGAGTTCAGGCGGCAGCTCGCTGCGCCAAGCTAAAGCTTGAACTCCAAACTGCATGCGCTACAACTGACTCACATGAAAACCCTCGTTGCCCTTGCCGCTGCGTTTTGTTTCGCAGTGCTTGCTCCAGCACAGCAGACTAACCTCGTCACCGGTGGCAACGGCACTGACTATACCATCAATTCACAGAATGACCCCGCGTTCACACTCGTGCGCGGCGTGACTTACATTTTCCGGTTGAGTGGAATTTCCTCTCACCCGTTCTGGATTAAATCTGCGCTGGGCGGCAACTTTAGCGGCGGAACCGGTCAATTCACCACCGGCGTGACCGGCAATGGCAACACAACCGGCGACCTAATCTTCGTCGTCCCCACCAACGCGCCCAACGCGCTCTTCTACCAATGCGGCAACCACGGCAGCATGAACGGCACGCTCACCATCATCAACCCACCCACGCCGCCCACGTTTTCCATTGGCGGTCTCGTCGTCAGCAACCGCGTCGTGCTGCGCCACGCGGGCACGAACACCTTCACCTACACGCCACAGTTCACCACCAACCTCGTGACGACCAACTGGCTCACACTCACTGTGCAATCCAACCGTTTCCTCAACGGGACGAACGAAATCTTCTGCGGCCTGCCTACTGGTTCCAACGTCTTCTTCCGCCTCCGCGCGCAATAATTTTCTGAAACTTTCGCGCCGTTTTTGTTTTAATAACTCCGTGCCGCTGACCGTCCACAAACCGAACTGGTGGAAAATACTTTTCGTCGGACGCAACCCGCGCTTCACCCTCGCGCGCGTGGCCATGCTCGTCGTCGCCTGCTTCGTCACGTTCAAGTTCGTGCTGCTGCCCATCCGCATCGAAGGCATCTCCATGTTGCCGACGTATCGCAACGGCTCGGTCAACTTCATCAACCGCCTTGCCTATCGCCACCGCGAACCGCAGCGGGGCGACCTCGTCTCCGTGCGCCTCGCCGGGCCGAGCGTCATGTTCATGAAACGCATCGTCGCGCTGCCGGGCGAAACCATTTCGTTCCACGACGGCCACGCGTTCATCAACTCCCAGCCGCTCACCGAGCCGTATCTTCGCACGCGCTGCGACTGGAGCCACGCGCCCATCGTCTGCGGCCCCACGCAATTCTACGTCGTCGGCGACAACCGCTCGATGCCCTTCGAATCTCACACCCAAGGCCGCGCCGAGCGCAGTCATATCGTGGGCAAACTGCTTTTATGAAAAAACTTTTCCCGTTCGCCTTCCTCATCAGCTTCGTCGCGCTCAGCTGGCTGGCGTGGAATTTATTTTTCCCGTCGCCGGAAAAAATCTGTCTGCGCCAAATGGCCGCGCTCGCCCAGACCGCCACGTTCGGCGAGCAAACCAACCCGCTCACGCGCGCCGCCAAAGCGCAATCGCTGCTCGGTCAATTCACCGCCGACGCGCAGTTGGATTTTGAAATCGCGGGCATCGGCGCGCGGCACTTCGCCGGGCGCGACGAAATTCAGGATGCCTGCACCGGCGCGTTCGCCGGGCTGCGCTTGTTGCGCGTGCAGTTCCTCGACGCCACCGCGCAAGTCGCGCCCGACCAGCAGACCGTGACCGTGAGTTGCACCGCCAAAGTTTTCGTCAACGACACGAAAGATTTTGGCGTCTCAGAAATGCGCTTCCAGTGGCGCAAAACCAAAGACGGCTGGCGCATCAGCAAAGCCGAGACCGTCCAGACGCTAACGTAAAGTTGGAGTTCCGCATTTATGCGGTCCGGCAACTCGCCCCCCAAACCGCGTGAACGCGGAACTCCGAACCGAAACCGAGGCCGCACATTTCCCGGCGTGGACAAAATCGCCGTTCGCGTTACAGTTACCGCGCACCAAACGCCGCCTTGGGAAAATTATTTCGCATGAGCCACCCGCAGCCAGCCGCTAACGGATTTTTTATCACCCTCCTACTGCTCACGCTCACGGCGTCGCCGCTCGCCGCGCGCGAACTGCTGCCGAACTTTGATGCGCGCCGCGTCACCAGCAAACCAGAGTTGACCACCGTGCAATCGAACGCCGTCGTCACGCTGCGCGGCGAGGGCGCGCAGGCAGAATTCGATCCGCTCACCGGCGCGGCGCGGCTGGTGGCGGCGCGCGATAAATTTCTTACCGGCAAACTCGCGGCGCGCGGCGGCGCAACCGTCGAACACGCGGCGCTGAAAAACTTCCTCAACACCCATCGCGCACTGTTCGGCCACGGCGCGGACGCGTTGACCAATGCCCGCGTGGCGCACGATTCCACCGGCGCGCACAACGGCCTGCGCAGCGTGGTCTGGGCGCAGCAGCGCGACGGCGTGGAGATTTTTGGCGCGCGCCTCGCCGCGCATACTACGCGCGACGGCGAACTCGTGCGCGTGGCGAGCGACTTCGTTTCCGGCGTCACCAATACCGGCGTCGCGCCCGCACCCAGCTTGACCGCGCGCCAAGCGGCGTCACTCGCGGCGGCGGAGATTTCTGAAACGGTTTCCGAAATCGAAATCGCAGTCACCAACGCCGTCGCGGGCGACGCCGCGCAGCCACAGCAACTCCGCGCTCCAAATTTTCGCGGTGGCGCGAGCGCGCGGCTCGTGTGGTTGCCCACGGACAAAACCACGCTGCGCCTCTGCTGGGAAATCGTCTGGGTAAGCCGCGCGCGCGACGAAATGTTCCGCACTGTCGTGGACGCCACCACCGGCCAGGTGTGGTTGCGCCACGGCCTCACCGCGCAACTCACGCCTGCGACCTTCAACGTTTTCACCAATGACAGCCCCACGCCGTTTTCGCCCGGCTGGCCGAACTCGCTGTCCAACACGCAGCCGCCCACCGTGAGCCGCACCCTCGTCACACTCGCCGCGCTGAACACCAACGCCTCGCCTGCTGGCTGGATTGATGACGCGGGCAACGAAACGCGCGGCAACAACGTGGACGCCCACACCGATTGGAACAATGACAACGTGGCTGACACGCCGCGCCCACAAGGTTCGCCGTTCCGCGTTTTCGACTTCCCGCTCAACCTCGCGTCCGACCCCACAAACTCCACGAGCGCCGCCATCGTGCAATTGTTCTACGTCAACAACTGGATTCACGACAAACTTTACGAACTGGGCTTCACCGAGGCGGCGGGAAATTTTCAGAGCAACAACTTCGGTCGCGGCGGTCTCGGCAACGACGCCGTGCAGGCCGACGCGCAGGACAGCGCGCTGGCCGGCACGGGCGCGAGTTTCAACAACGCCAATTTTGACACGCCGCCTGACGGCTCCAGCAGCCCCGCGCCCCGGATGCAGATGTATCTTTTTACCTATCCCACACCGCGCCGCGACGGCGACCTCGACGTGGAAGTGATGATTCACGAATACACGCACGGCTTGAGTTCGCGGCTCGTCGGCGGCGGCGCGGGCATCTCGGCGCTCCAGACCAGCGGTATGGGCGAGGGTTGGTCGGATTTTTACGCGCTCTGCCTCTTGAGCGAGGCGGGCGATGACCCGCACGGCAACTACGCTTCGGGCGCGTATGCTTCCTACCAACTCGGCAGCACGGCGTTTTTGAACAATTATTTTTTCGGCATCCGCAGTTATCCCTACACCACGGATCTGACGAAAAATCCGCTGACGTTCGCGGATATTGATCCCACGCTCATCACGCTGCATCCGGGAATTCCGCGCAACAACTACACCACCATCACGCTCCCCGCCGACGCCGCCGAAGTGCACAACCAAGGCGAAGTCTGGTGCGTGACGCTCTGGGAAATGCGCGTTCGACTCGTGGACAAACTCGGCTGGGCGACCGGCAACCAGCTCGCGCTCCAACTCGTCACCGACGGCATGAAACTCTCGCCCGCCAACCCCACGTTCGTGCAGGCGCGCGACGCCATCCTCGCCGCCGAGCTGGTGGACACCGGCGGCGCGAACCGCGCGGAGTTGTGGACGGCGTTCGCCAAGCGCGGGCTGGGTGTCAGTGCCATCGCGCCAGCGAACTCCACCACGACGGGCGTGATTCAGGCGTTCGACGTGCCGGACGATTTGGCCGTGCGACCGATTGCGCGCATGGAATTTTCCGCCGCGATTGGCGGGCCGTTCACCAACACCGCGACCTACACGCTCACCAACGCCGGCACGAACTCGCTCACCTGGAGCGTCAGCAATTCCGCCGCGTGGCTCACCGTCACCCCCACCAACGGCGCCCTCGCCGCCAGCGCGGTCACCCTCGTCACCGCCGCACCCAACGCCGCCGCTGCCGCGCTCACCAAGGGCATCTACACCGCGAATCTCGCGTTCACCAACGTGAACTCCGGCGTGGTGACCGTGCGCACT
>JBJOPC010000121.1:0-9174 GCA_046050965.1 Verrucomicrobiota bacterium
TGGCGAGAAATTGGTGCGCGGAGAAATTGCCGTAGTCGGCGTTCACGGCGCGCGACGCCTCGCGCACACTCGCGTCGGTCATGCCGGCGTCACGATACACGCCCGCGAGATTCGCACTGCGGACGGCGCGGTCTTGGTCAAGCAGCAGGCGCGAGCGGAAGATTTTGCGGTTGTCGTTCAGGTCTTGGGATTTTTCCAAGTCGGTGACGGCGTCGTTGATTTTATTTCCCTGCTGCGCGAGCAACGCGGAGTAGAGCCATGCGGTCGGGTCGTTGGGGTCGAACTTCTGGGCGAGTTGTAATTCCTTCGCGGCGCGCGGTTCGTCGCCCGCGTTGGCGAAGGCTTTGCCGAGGTAACTGCGCAGCACGGCGCGATGCGGTTCGAGCGTGGCGGCGACTTGTAGGTCGGCGCGTCCGCCTTCGGCATCGCCGCGCTTGATGCGGCAGAGGCCGCGACCGAGCCACGCGGTGGCGAGCGCGGGGTCGAGGGTGATGGCGGTGTCAAATTGGTTTTGGGCGGCGGAGATTTTGTTTTGCGCGGCGAGCAGAAAGCCTTTCAAGGCGACGGCTTGAGTGTTACGCGGCGAGAGTTGCAAACTTTTTTCCAAGGCGGCGAGCGCGGTGGCGGTATGGCCGAAGCTGAATTCAAGTTCCGCGAGGCGCGCCCACGCGAAGCCGAAGTTGGGCGATTGCGTGGCCGCGTTGCGCGCGGCTGCAAGGGCTTCGGTGAGTTTGAACTGCGATTGCAGGCAGTAAGATTTAGCAAGCCATTGCGCGGCGGTGGTTGGTTGTTCGATACCGGCGGACTGATTTTTGACGGCGGCAATGACTTCACGGAGCGCATCGGCTTGCGGCGACGGTGGCAACGCGAGCGCGGTGGCGGTCTGGCCGACGGAGAGGTCGAGCGCGGCTTGGTAAATCGCGCTGGCTTCGCTCAAGGACGAACTGCCGACGGGGAATTTTTCGCGCGCGGCTGACAAGTCGCCCGCGCGATACGCGGCGAGTGATTCGGCGAGCGCAGTTTTTTCACCATCGAGAAATTGCAGTTCGTCCACGTCGATCACGCCGGGGTAGTAGAGCGTCCACTGGATGATGTTGATGGCTTCGATGAACGGCGATTTGCGAGGAGCTTGGCCGTTCTCGACGACGCCTTGTTCGCCGGAAGTCATGTCCACCGTGCCGTGTTCGTTGGCGAGCGTGACTGCGCCGTCAATCAAGGTGACTTCACTGCGACCATCGTCGGCGACAGCGAGGTGAAACTCGGTGCCGCGAATTGCGCCGGACGCGAGCGGCGTGCGGAACTCGGTTTCGTTGCCGCGTTCGCGGGAGAGGAAATAGGTGGAGCCGTTTTTCAAATCGAGGCCAGCTTGTTTGCTGTTGGCAGACGGCGGTTGGATTTGGAGCGTGGTGAGTTCGTTGACGCGGAGCGTGGTGAGATTCGAGAGACGCACCGTGGCGCGGGCGCGCAGGCCGGTGCGGAGGCGATCGCCGACGTGGAGAGTTTGATTAGTCGAGCCAAGTTGCCACGCGGAGGTGTCTTTGGCGGCGACTTCAACTTTGCCTTCGAGCGTGAGGAGTTGGGCGTCGGCAGACTGCGCGCGGGCGGTGACAGCAAAAAACAGGACGAGGAGGAAACACAGTCGACTAAGTGCGCGCAGGAATTTTTCGCGGGGAGTTTTCACGGCGAAGTTTTAGCAGGCGGCGCGGCGGGCGACAAGCGTGGGAAAGTTAATGGGTGAGAGTTGATGGTGGATAGCTGATTGGCGATTGAGCGGCGGCGGCAGCGCGGCTAGGCTGGGCGCGTGAATCCTTTCGGTAAAATTATTTTCAGCGCGCTGCTCGGCGGCGTGACTTGGCTGGCGCAGGCGCAGACGAATGAGTTCGCTGACTTGAAAAAACTGGCGGACGGCGGCGACGCGCAATCGCAGTTCGTGGTCGGCACGATGTTGGCGCGCGGCGAGGGCGTGGAGAAAAATTTAGTTGAGGCGACCCGATGGTATCGCAAGGCGGCGGAACAGAATCTGGGGCTGGCGCAATTTTATCTCGGCCAGCTTTGCGCGGAGGCGTCGCCGCCGGATTTCGCGGAGGCGTTCAAGTGGCAGCGCAAAGCAGCGGACAAAGGTATCGCCCCGGCGCAGTGCGCGCTGGCGGAACTCTACGCGCTTGGGCGCGGCGCAGAGACCAATGCGGCGTCGGCGGCGTTGTGGTGGGCGCAGGCGGCGGAGAAAAACTTCGCCGAGGCGCAGTATCAACTTGGCTTGCTCCACGCGCGCACGAAGGCGACGAAGGAAGATTTTGGCGAGGCGTTGAAGTGGTTCAGCAAAGCGGCGGCGCAGGGTCACGCGGGCGCGCAGTTCAAGCTCGGCACGCTTTACTACGACGGCCACGGCGCGGCGCAGGATTACATCGTGGCGACGAAATGGTTTCGCAAAGCGGCGGAGCAAGGCGTGGGCGAGGCGTGTTTTAATTTGGGATTGATGGCGAGTTACGGACAGGGCGGCGCGCAAGATTACGCGGCGGCTTACCAGTGGTTCACGTTGGCGATGTGGCGCGGCAACCAAGCGGCGGCGGATGACCGCGAGGCGTTGACGGATAAAATGAAGCCGGAGCAGATCGCGTCAGGACGGCAGCGCGCGAAAGATTTCGCGGTTGAGAAAAAATGGCGGAATGATTAAACCCTGCGTGTGAAAAAATTTCTCCTGTTGCTCACGTTGCTCGTCGCGGCGGTGGTGCCCGCGCGAGCCAGCACCAACAGCGTGGCGTCGGTCAACGCGTTTTCGGCGGAACTCAAAGTCTACGACGACAAAATTATCGCCGTGCAGGGAACCATTGACGCGCTGCGCGCGCGCCACGGCAGACAGAAAGTAGATGTGAAACAGATTCGCGAACTCACCGCGCAAATCGCTGAACTGCGGCGGCAGCGACGGCTCAAGGCGATCGAATTGAGTTTGGAAGCGCATGGTCGCGGCGCGGCGGCGAACCGCGAGTCCAAGGCGGAGACTTCAGTGCCGGTGCGGGTGCGGTAATTTTCTTCAATCCCCCAAACACGTTCCCACGCGGCGCGCGCTCTGCACCCACGCGTGATCGGTCGGCACGAGCTTGAGATTACCGGCGACTTCCGCCACCGGCACGGGCTTCACACCGTCGCCGCGCGCGGCGACCATCACGCCGAAAACATTTTCCTGAATCAACTCCACCGCCATTGTGCCGACGCGCGTGGCGAGCAGTCGGTCGGCGGCGGATGGCGTGCCGCCGCGTTGGACGTAGCCGAGAATCGTCACGCGCGCTTCGAGGTGCGTGAGTTCTTCAAGTTCCTTGGCGAGCCGCAGCGTGTTGCCGGTGTGACGGGCGTTGAGCGCGGCGAGTTCGGTTTTAGCTTTTTGTTTTTCGGCTTTGTCCTTCGCGGATTTTTTGCGCGCGTTGGCGTTGGCGAAGGCGTTGGCGTCTTCGGTGGTCACTGCGCCCTCAGCCACAGCCACGATGCTGAAGTTTGTGCCGGACTTGCTGCGCTGGCGGATGGCTTCAGAAATCTTCCGCGCGTCATAGGGAATTTCGGGAATTAAAATCACGTCCGCACCACCGGCAATGCCCGCGCCGAGCGCGAGCCAGCCGGCGCGATGACCCATGATTTCCGCGATGATGATGCGGTGATGGCTGTGCGCGGTGCTGTGCAAACGGTCAATCGCCTCGGTGGCGATGCCGAGCGCGGTGTCGAAGCCGATGGTCGCGTCGGTGAGCGCGACGTCGTTATCAATCGTCTTGGGTAGCGTGACGATGTTGAGGCCTTTTTCCATAAGGCGCAGCGCGTTTTTTTGCGTGCCGCCGCCGCCGATGCAGATGAGCGCGTCGAGTTTGTTGCGCTCGTAATTTTTTACTATGGTGTCGGTCATGTCGCGGAACTCGCCGTCGTATTCCATCTTGTGCGGCTTGTCGCGCCCCGTGCCGAGGACGGTTCCGCCGACGGTGAGGATGCCGGCGAGGGTGCGCTTGTTGAGTTCGTAGCGGAGATTTTCCGCAAGGCCGCGATAGCCGTCGCGGAAACCGATAATCTCGATGCCGCAATCAATGGCGGCTTTGCCCGCGCCACGAATGGCGGCGTTGAGGCCGGGGCTGTCGCCGCCTGCGGTAATGATGCCGATGCGTTTGGGCTTGGACATGGAGTTTAGAATTTAGGATTGGCGATTGCCGATTTGCGCTGGCGAGATTCAAGGCTGGTTGCGTGATGCGTTCAACAATTTTTCCAAAAAAGTTTTTTCCGCCAGCCAGCCGAGCGTCACGCCGACAGTGTAGCAGACGAGGTCGCTCCAGAGAAAATCGTAGCCGAGCACGAGTGCGCCGAGGCGCGTGTGGCGGAGCGCGTCCAGCCAGGGCGCGTGGTAAAGTTGGCTGGCTTCGTCGGCGAAACAAAACAGCAGCGCGAACGCAAACACGCGGCGGCTAGGCCAGCGCGGAAACAAAAAACCGACGCCGAGAAAAATCAGCAACGCCCACAAGGTGTCGCCCGCGTAGAGAGCGAGGAAGTGCGGCAGCGCGTGGCCGAAGCGACGCGACGCAAGACCGAGCGCGATGACGATGCCGCAGGCGAAGAAGTAGAGCAGGCGCGGGCGGTTCATTTCAGCTTTCCGCTTTCAACTTTCAGCTTTTCGGAACGAGAATGAGACTCCTCACGTCGTCTCCTACGAGTGTTAAATCCCGCCAAAGCGCCGATGGCGTCGCGCGTATTCTTCCAACGCTTCGCAGAATTGCGGACGACGGAAGTCCGGCCAGAACGTGGGCGTGATGACCAATTCAGCGTAAGAGATTTGCCAGAGGAGAAAATTGCTCACGCGCATCTCGCCGCTGGTGCGGATGAGTAGGTCGGGGTCGGGGATGTTGCGCGTCCAGAGATTCTCGGAGATGACCTTCTCATTGATGTCCGCCGTGTCGAGTTTTCCGTCGCGCACTTTCGCCGCGATGCTTCGCACCGCTTCCACGATTTCGATGCGGCTGCCGTAGCTCAACGCCATCACGAGCGTGAGGCCGTTGTTCTTCGAGAGCGTGGCGATGGATTTGTCGAGATGCTCGCGCACATTCTCCGGCAAGCGCCAGATCTGGCCGATGACTTCGAGGCGGACATTGTTTTTGTTTAAGTCCTTCGTCTCGGTCTTGAGATAGTGGACGAGATATTTCATCAGGCCGGCGACTTCGTCCTTGGGGCGATTCCAATTCTCGGCGGAGAACGCGTAGAGCGTGAGATACTTGATGCCGAGTTCGCCCGCCGTGCGGATGATTTCGCGCGCGGAATCCGCGCCGCGCCGGTGACCTTCGAGCCGCGGCAGATGCCGCGCCTTCGCCCAACGGCCGTTGCCATCCATGATGACCGCGACGTGCTGCGGCAGCGAGGCTTGGGCTTCGGGGCTTAATTGGATTTTGGCGGCGCTCACTTAAAATTCATCTGCGTGAATCTGTGAAATCTGCGGACGACTTCCGTTCAAACAAAAATCGTCTGTTCGCGCCCCGGTCCGACGGATGCAATGAACAATTTCGCCCCGGTCAGTTCGGCGATGGCTTTCGCGTAGGCGCGCGCCTTCGCGGGCAGTTGTTTCCACGTCTTGCATTTGTCCGTGGGCGTGCACCAGCCTTCGAACTCGACGTAGACCGGCTCGCATTCGGCGAGGATTTGCGCGTCGTTTGGGACGTAATCGAGACGCTGTTTGCCGTGACGATACGCGACACACACGCGGATGGTTTCCACCGTGTCGAGGCCGTCGAGGTTGGTGATGGCGAGGTCGTCAATGCCGTTGACCATCGTGGCGTGGCGCGTGGCGACGGCGTCGAACCAGCCGCAACGCCGCGCGCGACCGGTCGTCGCCCCGAACTCGCGACCCATGCCGTGAAGTAAATCGGAAATAGTTTGGTTCTCTGTCGGCAACGGTCCTTCGCCGACGCGCGTGGTGTAGGCTTTCATCACGCCCACGACGCGATCCATGCGGTGCGGCGCGATGCCCGAGCCGGTGCAAGCGCCGCCGCTCGTGGTGTTCGATGACGTGACGAACGGGTAAGTGCCGTGGTCAATGTCGAGAAACGTTCCCTGCGCGCCCTCGAACAACATCTCTGCGCCTTCGTTCATCGCCTCGTGCAGTAACACAACGGTGTTCGTGACGAACGGTTTCAAGTAGTCGCCCGCCGCGCGGTATTCCTTCAAAACTTTTTCGAACGACAGCGGTTTCGCGCCGAGCGATTTCAGCACGGCGTTGTTCTCCTTCATCCGCGCGCGAAGTTTTTCCTCGAAGCGTTTGGGATTCACGAGGTCAATCATCCGCAAGCCGACGCGCGCGGCTTTGTCGCCGTAGGCCGGGCCGATGCCGCGTTTGGTCGTGCCGATTTTATTTTTGCCCTTGAGCGCCTCGCGCGCGGCATCGAGTTCGCGGTGATACGGCAAGACGATGTGCGCCGTCTCGCTCAACAGAAAATTCTTCGGCGTGACCTTGATGCCGTTCTGCTTCAACCCTTCCATCTCCTTGACGAGGCCGATGGGGTCGCAGACGACGCCATTGCCGATGACGCAAAGCTTGTTCTTGCGCAAGATGCCGGACGGGATGAGGTGCAGGACGGATTTCTTGCCGCCGACGATGACGGTGTGGCCAGCGTTGTTGCCGCCCTGCGTGCGCACGACGACATCCGCCGTCTCCGTGAGCACGTCGATGATTTTGCCTTTGCCTTCGTCGCCCCATTGAGCGCCGATGAGAATTGTGTTCGCCATAAAATTAAAAATAAAAACCCCGGACGATGGTCCGGGGCAAAGCTATGTGTCTTTGCGGGCAGAAAGTAAAAACCGTTGGCAGTCGTGTCAATCTTGGATGCGGCGCACCCAACGCCAGCGGGTCAATAAACGATGAGAAGATTCCCACGACCGTCCAAGGTGGCGGCAACGCCGCGTGGAATATTTGCTGAAGTGGTGCTGCAAGAAAACTTCCTTACCCTTGGACGTCCGCCTTTGCCTGCTTGGGCGGGCTTCGGCTCGGCAGACCGGTTTCGGCTTCAACTTTGTTTCGCCCCTGCCCGCTCGGATAAATTTTTCTCCGCCGATTTTTCTCCACTGACTGCGCGCGGCAAGCTCCCTGCTAAAGCTCCGCCAGGACAACAACCGCAACATGAGTCCCTCCCTCAAAATCCGGTTCAGCCAGCGCAAACGCGTCGTGTTTATCACGCGCTTCTTGTCGTTGCTGCTCACTTCCACTGCGGCGGCGTCCGTGTCTCATCCGACGACACGCGCTCTGCTGGCATCCGCGAACGGGACACAGGCTGCGCCCACCCTCCAGCCGAAGCCGATGGGCTTCACCCCGCCCTACGAAAACTTCTAAACTCATCCTGCTGCTCGCGTTCGCCGCCCTGTTCACCTTGGCGATAAAGTCAGCGCAGGCGGTCGTTCCCGCCACGCTCACGCTGAAATTTTACAACGCCGTCGGAACCGCGTTAACCTTCGCTCAAGTGCAGGCCACGCAAAAAGGCGCAGCCACCGGCGCGTATGAATCCGACGCGTTCGTGAACCCTACCAACTTACAGCTCGTCGCCGCCACGCCGATGACGAGCGCGGGTGCGCTGGCGTTCCCGTTGCCGCCCGGCGCACCCGCCGCATTCGCCATCAACTGGCCGACCGCGAGCAAAGGCTTCGGCCTCGTCATCGTGGACAACGGCGGTGCGGGTTTCACGAGCGCCGCCACGGTGAACTTCACCTACCAAGCCGCGAGCGATTTGAAACGTCGCCTCGACGCCGCGCTCGCGACGCGTCCCGATTACACGCGCACGACAAATTTTAATTCCGCCTACGCCGCCGCTTCCAACAACCTCGCCACAGCGAATGCGACCACGAACGATTCCGTGCGCGGCGCGCAAGGCCAGCTCGCGCTCGACCAACTCGTCGCCGCCTACGACACGCTGCTGCGCGAATACGGTCCGACCTTCGCGCGCAAAAATGCCACGACCAACAATCCGCCGTGGCTCGGCGTCACGATGGAAGACGTGGGCGCGTATCAAGCCGACCTCGACAAGCTTGCTGCAATGGCCGGGCAATTCGGCTGGGTGCGGATCGTTTTTGATCCCGCCAACGCCGCTTCGACTTACACCGCGGCGGTGAATTATGCGAAGACCAAAAATCTCAAAGTGCTCGGCTGCCCGGTGGATTCCACGGCGGATGCGACGCTGACGCGCGCGCAAAATCTGCAACGCTACAAAGATTTCATCACGGCATTTCCCGCGATTGACGCTTGGGAAGTGGGCAACGAAGTCAACGGCGGTTGGTCCAGCAGCGACATCGGCGCGCGCGTGGCCGACGTGGCGGCCTACTGCAAAACGCAGAACAAAAAAACCTACCTCACGCTCTTCTGGCAGCTCAACACGAGTGCCACCACGTTCTCGCTATTCAACTGGATGGCCGCGAACTTGCCGCCCGCCGTGCGCGCCAATCTCGATTACGTCGGCATCTCGCAATATCAGGAACAAGCGCCGATGGGCGCGGCGTTCGATCAGGTCATGCGCCGTTTGCAGGCGGAATTTCCCGCGCAGAAAATCGGCCTTGGCGAACTCGGCTACTGGATTCCGCAACAGCAATATTGGTGGGCTTACTCCACCACGCCCGCTGCCGCCAAGGAAGTCGTGCTCGATCAGTATTACAAAGCGTCGCTCGGCTATGCGGGCGCGAACGGCGGTTGTTTCTGGTGGAACTTCGCCTCGACCGGCGCGGATTACGATTTCACGCCCACGATGACGAACACAATTTCAGCTCTAAAAAATCTGTTGGCCGTGCAACCCGCTTGTTTGAGTGTGCAGCCTACGAACGGCCAAATAAAAATCTCGTGGCCGACCAACGCCGTGAACGCCGTGCTGGAAAGTTCGCCCATGACTGCCAGTCCACGCGTTTGGTCGCCGATTGCGACGAACCAATACCAGACTGCCGGTTCCAATGTTTTTTTTTACGCCAACCCGGCCAGCGGTAACTTCGTTTATCGCCTCCGCCAGCCGTAATTCTGCACGCCGCACAAATTATTTCGCCGTCGGCCTCTGCCCCAGTTTCTGCCGGACGATGCTCACCAGTTCTTTTTGAAGGTTCAGCACGGTCAAGTGGTTCAGCGGGAATTCCAGAAAGACGTGCGTGAACGACAGGAAAAAAAGCCAGCGCAGCCCGAGGCGATAGTCG
>JBJOPC010000122.1:0-5182 GCA_046050965.1 Verrucomicrobiota bacterium
ACTGTTCCCAGTTTCGCAACTCAAAGTAGAGCATCACAGCCGCGACGCTGGCGACAACGCGGATGGTTTTGTTCACGCCGGAATGGTTAATCAATGAGATTTTCGGATTCTCAAAATCCACTTTGTCTTTGGCTGGCAACCAATCTGCGTCAGTTATTTCCGGCACGTTCGCAGAGGCGAATCCCAACATTGTTTCAGCCAATGCCTGTCGTGCCTGCTCGCCCGCAGTTAATAGTTCGAGTGGTTCCGACATGGTGTTCAAAATTACGCGGCCACGCCTATCACCGATTACCAGTCGGTGAAAACGCGAGGGACAAAAACCTCGCGCCGAAGGCGGCGTGGCCGCTTGATTGTTTATGCCGCCACATCAGTGATTCCAAACCAATGCAGGGTTTGTGCGTTAATCGGAAGGTTATTTAACTCCGCAAGCAACAAATCATACCGACGGGAAAGGGTTGTCTGTTCGTGCGGCAGGTTGAATAGGCTAAACCAAGCGGCCTCACGGTTGATGGCTTTCTCACGCATTGATTTGACCAACGCAACGCTTTGCTCAACGAGCAAGCGCAGAGACTTCTCCGCGTATTGAAAATCATTAGAAATAATTCCGATGACCCTCCGGCTCTGAACGATTGAATCGTGACTGTCGAGTGCGGCGATTTTGCTTTTCACCTCATCCATGTGGATAGGACATTTCGCGTCGCCAAGTTCGTTGCGTAATTCAGTCACCCGGTCTTGTGGGTAGGCATGGTCGAAGTTTTTCAGCGAAAAAAGTTCGTGCAACATCACTAATCCTTTGCAGACCACAAGCGAAGTTTTTACGGTAGCACTTGCAAGCAGCCGTTGCTTGGGAGTGGCGGCAATGTCATTCAAAATTGCGTCGTCTTGCGGCTCTGGCTCGCCTGCCAGCCGCCCGATAGCAGCATTGAGTGTGGTGGCGCGAGCATTTCGCCGTTGCTCTCCATTCAAAACAGCTTGAGCGGACTTCGCTTGGTCGTCGGCTGTGATGATTGGAGCAGTGGAACCTTGTTGCATCGCAAAGACGTGTTTGCGGATACGCTGCAAACGAACGTCACGAACATGACTTTCGGCTTTTGTGTTCGCAGGCAAATTCTCCACCAAGGTAAGCAAAGAATATGCGGACTTCAAATCTGTCGGCAAAACTTCCTCCGGCACATCGGGCAATTCTTCTTTTTGTGGCGTGGTAAATTTGAGGACTTGTGGAGGTAGGGTTCGCAACTGTTCGCGTTGCGCGGCCTGTTCTTCAGTTTCGCTGGGGCGTGGCTGTTCCCCACTCCATCCGTTTTCGTTTTCGCTCATAGTTTTTTATTTCGTGGGTTTTGATTGCCCGATACGCATTGTAAATTTTGGATTTATCTCGGCAGACCAACGCGCTGATGTTTTGCGTTCAGTTCCGCGATTGACTTGCACCCCTTCGCGGCCTGAACGCGTTCAGTGGCGCTCGACTTCTTTCCGCCATATTTAGCGGCAACCACGGTTCCGCGCTGTTCAACGCGGATTTGCGCTTCGAGACCATCACTCACGGCATGGAGTTGCGCCTGTTCAGCGAACAGTTCGTCCAAAGAAGGTTCACTCGTGCCATCACGAACGGAGGCAACAGCAACGGTGGACGTGCAACCGGGCGTCTTGCTTTCAAGAGCAGCACGAAGGCCAGCGTTTTCTTTTTTTATCTGTTGGAGCATTTTCATCGTGTGTTAACGGAGTTGGGTTTTCTGGCTATGGTGACGGAAATTTCCGGTAGCCGTTCGCTGTGGAAAATGGCCGAGCCGGGACGGTGAGCAGATTCGACAAGCAATCCATCCGGCTCAATGTCGCCGTCCTGAATCCTGCGTTTGACGGTTGCGGGGCAGACGTTCAAAGCGCGTGCAATCCCGGCAGCGGTCAGAAAGTTTTTAATCTCGCTCGGCATAAATGTTAGCTGTCGTTACATAAGCGGAAACATTAAGCCGAGTGTCGCCCGTTTGGATTTTTCGGGACGGGACAAGGTAAAATTCCAAATCCTACACACAGTTAGGTATGATTAATGACCTCCACAGGCAGGGGATTTTCAAAAAGATTCCTTTTCATGGGGGGGGGGCGGGCGGTGTGGCGCAGCGTGAGTCAGCGCGTGAGCTTCTTCACGGCCTTGCCATTGCGCGTCGTCTTGCGTGTTGCGATTGCGGCGGATGATGCAGCGCGAGCCTTGGCGATGAAGTCAGAGAGCGGTGCAAAGACAGATGTGTTGGTGAGTGAGCGTGACGATTTGTGTTGCGCTGATAGATTGAATATAATTATTAAGTCTATAACACTCGCGCCGGACGAAGTTGGTGTCCATTCAGAACACTGTTTCAGATTCATGCGGTGGCAGCGGCGGTGGCCTCGAAAAAATCCGGCTGCTTCATCTGCTTTCGTACACTCCCGTTCCGTGACAGGAATAGTTCGCCGCGCTCGTCGCGTGGGCGTTGTGGACGCAGCGCGCGGCGCGGTTCGGCGTGGTCGTTTGGCTTGTTGCGCTGCTCGTCGCAACATCGCTCGGCTTGGGCGGCACACGCGGGCTGGGAGTTTTTCAAGTTTGGCTCACGCGCGTGAACGCGTCGTGGATGGCCGACATGATGTCGCGGCGCGGGCTGGATGCCTCGAAAGCGCGCACGAGTATCGGCCAAATCGGGCGGCTCGCGCAGTCGGGAAAAATCATCATCCGCTTGCAGACGCCGCCGGGTGGCTCGCCGCCGTTGTTGCTGCGCGAGGCGAGCTACACGGGCTATCGCGCCGGGACATGGCTCACGCCGGGGCAACAAGGTTTCGGCGATGTGCTGGACCAGACGAGCGTGACGAGTTGGGAATTGCTGCCGCGCAAGAAAACTTCCGCCAGCGTGACCATCGCCAGCTACCTTGCGCGGCAACGTGATTTGCTGCCGTTGCCGTCCGGCGTGGCGCACTTGGCAAACCTCGACATGGACGCCGTGCGCACGAACGATTTCGGCGCGGTGCAGGCGGAGGGTCGCGGGCTGACCATCTTCGACGCGCACTACGCGGCAGGTGTGACGCTGGATTCGCCGCCGAACACGAACTGGGATTTAATTGTGCCGCGCGACGAATCCAACACCGTGATGCGCATCGTGGCGGAGTTGAAACTGGACGGCTTGAGCGACCGCGAAAAAATGGCGGCGGTGGAAAATTATTTCGCCACGCGCTTCACCTACAGCACTTGGCAGGAACCGCCGCACGGGCAGACGAACACGGCGTTGAGTCGTTTCCTGTTGCAGACACACCGCGGGCATTGCGAGTTTTTTGCGACCGCTACCGTGTTGCTGCTGCGCGCGGCGAACCTTCCCGCGCGCTACGCCGTGGGCTACGCGGTGCATGAGGCTAACGGCGAAAATAAATTCGTCGTGCGCGCGCGCGACGGCCATGCGTGGTGTCTGGTGTGGAACGCGGAGCAAAAAATCTGGGAGGACTTCGACACCACGCCCGGCACGTTCAGCGCGGAGGAAGCCAAGCGCGCGTCAGCATGGCAGTGGTTGTCTGACGGCTGGGAGCGCGCATGGTTTGAGTTTTCCAAGTTCCGCTGGAGCCAGACGAACTGGCGGCAATACATCCTCTGGGGCTTGCTGCCCGTGCTGGGTTTTCTGCTATTCCAAATCATCCGCCAAGCGCGCCGCCGCAACGCGCGCAATGCCGCAGATGAACAACTGCGGCGCGAGTGGCCGGGACTGGACTCCGAGTTTTACGCGCTCGCGGAAAAACTTTTGCTCACGCTCGGCGCGCGCCGCGCGGACGAAACGCTCGCGCGCTGGCTGGCGCGCGCCGCGTCGCACGAGCGGCTGGCCGAGTTGCAACCGCAGTTGCGGGAAATTCTTGCGCTGCATTATTCGCTGCGCTTCGACCCGCGCGGCTTGGATGCGACCGCGCGGGAGCGATTGCGCGCAACCGCGACGGAGTGCCTGCGATTACTCGCGGAGAAAACCGGGTAGCGTCCTGCTTTGGAGTGCGCGGGCATGACCGCGCTTTGGCACTGGGAGACATGTCTCCCAGTCGGAAAGCGGCGACGTGTCGCCGCACTCCAAAGGGGAAAACTGACGGGAAAGTTTGGTGCCGATGGAGGGGGTCGAACCCACACACCCTTCCGGATACAAGATTTTGAGTCTAGCGCGTCTGCCAATTCCGCCACATCGGCTCACCAAGGGCGGCGAATATAAATTTTCGCCGCGAGAAGTAAATGGTTTTGTGTCCTCAATCTCAAACGGCGGCGGTGACTTCAACAAGCTCCTCGTTGTTGGTCAACTTGCGGAGCGGGGTGGGGATGCGGACTTTGGTTGGCAGAAATTTAATTTTAATCCGTATGTTTTTTTCCTGAATGAATAACAGCTCGAAGTATAAAAGTCGTAAGAACGGCGAGTGGTAAAAGGAAAATTGTAAAAATAGAAACGACACTGAATAATGCGTAATTTCCTCCAATCAGAAACACATTAAAAATCCCATATTGGCTACCATTCAGCCACTGAGATACATCCAAAATAGCGAAAACAACACCAAAGATAAATGCCCCAAGTGGCAAAGAAGCCAAACCAAAAAATAAAGCCCAACCGCGGCCGAATCTCGCTAAAGGGGTTTTGAGTGTAAGCGATACCGCTATTCCCGTTTGGTCGCCCTCGCGCCTCGGCAGCAAGCGCAAATCATCCAGCGCGGCCTGGGTGAATTTAATTTGGTAACACTGAATGGCCACAGAGTTTTGCGTTGTATTTTACGCGCAGACTTTTTCTTCCTGTGCCAGCATGGCTTCGAATTCGCGCAGGCTGGGCTTGATTTCGCGCGGCTTGCCGACGTGGCCGGTCACGGCGTCGAGCGTCTTGAGGCCGTTGCCGGTCACGCAGATTACGGCGGAAGCGTCGTGCGGAATCTTGCCGGAGGCAATGAGTTTCTTCGCCACGCCCACGGTCACGCCGCCGGCGGTCTCGGCAAAGATGCCTTCGGTCTCGGCGAGCAGTTTGATGGCGTCGCGGATCTCGTCGTCGGTGATGTCGTCGGCGTGGGCGTTGGTTTCCTTCATCACCTTGAGCGCGTAGAAGCCGTCGGCGGGCGTGCCGATGGCGAGCGACTTGGCGATGGTGTCGGGCTTGACGGGCTTGAAGAAATCCAGCCCGGCCTTTTGCGCGACGGAGATGGGCGAGCAGCCGGTGGCCTG
>JBJOPC010000123.1:0-31961 GCA_046050965.1 Verrucomicrobiota bacterium
CCGACCCCCACGCCGCATCCATGAACGAACTCATTTTGGAGTGCGCGGGCATGACCGCGCTTTGGGACTGGGAGACATGTCTCCCAGTCGGAAAGCGGCGACGTGTCGCCGCACTCCAAAGTTGAAGCCGCCGCGCGAAAACAAGATTGAACCGGGACGGGAATTAGCGAACCATGAATGCCAAGCCAACGATGAAGACCAAACTGATTTCAATCTTCCTGCTGGGGCTGGCTTGGTGGCTTACTCTTCAACCGACATTTGCCCAAACATGGCAACCTGCGGGCAACGCGCCGAGTAATAATTGGGTGGCGGTGGCTTCATCGGCGGATGGTTTGAAACTAGTCGGTGCGATTGGCTACCGTGGGCTTTACGTTTCCACCAACGGCGGCACGACATGGAAACCCACCCCGGTGCGTGCTCCACAATTGTGGCAATCCGTCGCTTCCTCCACGAATGGCAATCGCTTGGCAGCGATTTATTACGGTGGCCCGGTTTTCATTTCCACGAACTCTGGCACGACATGGACATCGAACACGGCAGCGCCATCTTGCTACGCAGTGGCCTCGTCCGGCGATGGCAGCAAGCTGGCTGCAATCGACTCGACACGGGCGGTGCTTTTTATTTCTACAAACTTTGGCTTGAATTGGACGCAAGTAACCCCGCCCGCCACGCCGGTCACGAGCGTTTGTATCCCGACTGATGGGTCGAGACTACTAGCTACGGTGGCATTTAATTCTTTCATTGAGGGGAGCATTTTATATTCGACCAACTGGGGAGCGACTTGGGTTTCCAAAGCCAACGCTTACAATTGGAACAGCATCGCGGCTTCATCCAATGGCATTCAGATGGTGGCCGTGGCAAGCCATCGTGCGGTGGGAACCGCAGTTAGCAGCGGCGTGATTTTCACTTGGACAAATTCGAGTTTGAGCACCTCAGGAACTTCCAACAACGTGCCAGACACCAACTGGTCTTCCGTCGTCTCGTCTGCAGATGGCAACACACTCGTCGCGGCTGGCTCGCCGGGCTTTGTGTATTGCTCCACGAACGCAGGAACAACATGGGCTTCCAACAGCACCTCCAACAATCGCTCACTGAACGTGCGCTGCATTTCCGCTGACGGACGCCGGGTGTTCGCAACCAGCGGTGGCTCGCTCTACACTTCCACCAATAGCGGGACGGCTTGGGAAATTAAGCAGGTCGGGGCTGGATGGACTTCCGTTGTTTCGTCGCCCGATGGGACTAAACTCGCGGCGTCATCTGGCGGAAAAATTTACACTTCAACTGACGGTGGAAAAATATGGGCGGAAACAGGCACGCCGATCAAATCATGGGCGTCGGTTGCAACCTCGTCAGATGGGATAAAGCTGGTGGCTGCCAGCATCGACAGCGGGCTGATTCACTCCTCAACCGATGCAGGGCTAACATGGGCTACCAATAATTCGCCGACTGGCGATTGGAGTCGTGTAATTTCATCAGCCGATGGGGCAAGATTTGCGGCGGTTGAACACGGCAATTTTCAGACACGGATTTACTACTCAACTAATTCTGGCGCAGCGTGGTTTCCTTTGAGTTTTTCAAACTACTGGAGCTTCATCGCTGCCTCGCCCGACGGGAGCAAAATGGCCGCAATCGGCGGTGGCTTGGTTTATATTTCGGCAAATTCAGGGACGAATTGGGCGAATGTGACCGTGCCAACAAGCACCTTGAAGAGCCTCGCCCTGTCTGCTGATGGCAGCCGGCTGGTGGCGGGCGGGAATCTCGGTGTTATCTACACCTCCGCCGATTCTGGCCTGACGTGGATTTCCAATAACGTGCCAAAAACAAATTGGACTTCTGTTGCCACGTCAGCGGATGGCTCCAAGCTGGTGGCGGTGGCGAGTGGTGGTTTGATTTACAGTTCGGTGGATGCGGGAGCCTCTTGGCAATCCAACAGCGCGCCAAATGCAGCGTGGGCATCCGTCGCGTCCTCCGCCGACGGAACCAAACTCATCACCGTGGCGTCGTCCGGCGAGGCTTACGCATGGCAATACGCGCCGACGTTGCAGGCCGCTTCCGGCGGCGGCAACTACGTCCTCGCATGGCCTGACTCCGCGTTCACCAACCTCCTTACGCTGCAATCCAACACCGACCTCACCACGACGAATTGGACGGATGTTGGCTCACCCATAATTGACGACGGCACGAATAAAAGCGTCACGCTCCCCGCGCCCGCCACGAATGTTTTCTTCCGCTTGAAGCAGCCGTAGCCAATCCCAACGGGATTGCATCATTCAGCCCAGCGGTTGCGAGGCACGAGCTACCCTGGGTAAACGAACCATCTACCCACAACCCTGAAAGGGTTGCATCCACCAGCGCGCCCTGGCGATGCAACCCCGTTGGGGTTGGGAATTTGTTTGT
This sequence comes from Verrucomicrobiota bacterium, assembly GCA_046050965.1. GTDB lineage: Bacteria > Verrucomicrobiota > Verrucomicrobiia > Limisphaerales > JAFMIX01 > JAFMIX01. The sequence continues at coordinate 2,398 of JBJOPC010000123.1, forward strand.
CGGATACCCAGCGTAGCCGTTCCGCGCCTGTCCGGCTCGGACCGTCAACGCTGGGCTGAATGATTAAATCCCGTTGGGATTTCCAAATTCACGTCGTCGGCTACGCTCGTTCACACTGACTTGAGCGAGGAAATCACCGGCAGGCGCGCAGCGCGCAGGGCAGGGAGCAGGCTGCCTACGATGCCGTCTTGCGCGGTGGTTTCCCGCACTTGCGTCGTTGCAGGAGTTGGGGCAGAGTTTTGCCATGAAACTGCTGGAGCGTATCACCATTGAATCGGGCAAATGTGGCGGGCGTCCGTGCATCCGTGGCTTGCGGGTGCGGGTGACGGATATTCTCGGCATGCTCGCGGGTGGCGCGAATGAGCAGGAGATTCTACAGGACTTTCCGTATCTGGAAGCGGATGACATCAAGGCGTCGCTGGCTTATGCGGCGCAGCAGTCTGACCACGCGGTGCTGCATGCTGCGTGAACTTCTTGGTTGATTCCCAATTGCCGCCCGCGCTGGCGCGCTGGATTGCCGCACAGGGTCATTCGGCCAAACACGTCTTCGATCTTGGTTTGGCTTCGGCGGATGACTTTGAACTTTGGGAACTCGCCCGCCGGGAACACGCGGTCATCATCAGCAAGGACGAAGATTTCGCCGACTTGTGGTCGCTACGCGGCGAGGGCGTGGGTTTGGTGTGGCTGCGCAAAGGGAATTGTTCCAATCGCGCGCTGATTAGCTGGCTGACACCGTTTTGGCCGGAGGTGTTGCAGCGGCTTGAACAAGGCGAGACGTTCGTGGAATTGCGCGCCTAACTTTACGCGAAGTTCAAACTGACTTGAGCGAGGAAATCACCGGCAGGCGCGCAGCGCGCAGGGCAGGGAGCAGGCTGCCCATGGTGTCGTTGTGCGCGGCATATCTGGCGCGCGTTGTTTTACCTGACGAGGTGGTTGTAGTCTTCGTGGGAACCATCCACACCCACTCGTAACCATCAGTGGTGCGGTGACCCAAGGCGCGATAGTGGTCGCCTACGCGCACGGAAAAGCGTTCTTCGCGACCGGCGAGTTTCTTAAAATCAAGCGAGGGATGGCGTGGGTTGTCGCGCCAGAGCTGGTAGTTTTTTATGGCCAATCGCTGAATGGGCGCAGGCAACTCTTCGTAGAGTTTCCAAAAACGGCGGGTAGCGCGCGAGGTCATTCCTGGTCAGCCGGCCAATCGCGGAGGGAACCAGCTTGGCGTTCGGCGGCGGCTTCCTCGAAAAGCGAATCGAGTTTGCCGGCGGCGGAATCGTCATCCAACTGTTGCTTCCAAAGTTGGTGGTAGCGTTCGCTTACCCACGCGGCGAGGCGGTCGAAGTCGGGCAGGGGCAGGCGTTCGGCGGCGTGTTCGATGTCTTCCACGGTTGTCATGGGCGCAGGCTAGTAGAGGCGCGGGGGTTTTCAAGTCTGGTTTGTTGGCACAGCTCAAACGGACTTGAGCGAGGAAATCACCGGCAGGCGCGCGGCGCGCAGGGCGGGGAGCAGGCTGCCCACGATGCCAACGACGACGGCGAAGGTGAGGCCTTGCAACGCGAGGCGCGGGGTGATGCGGAAGTTGAAGACGGTTTCGCTGAAAGTATTGAAGCTCAAAGTGCCGGTGGAATAGCCGTGCAGCGGCAGCGCGAGCAAACAGCCAAGGCATCCGCCGATGCCCGCGAGTAACGCGCCTTCGATGATGAAGCTGATGAGGATGGTGCGTCGCCGGAAGCCGAGCACGCGCAACGTGCCAATCTCGCGGGTGCGCGCGCCCACGCTCGCATACATGGTGTTCATGGCGGCGAACACGGCGCCGATGGACATGGCGGTGGCGAGCAGGCTGCCGAGGACTTTGATGGGCATGGCGGTGGTGGTTTGCTCGCTGTAGTAGGCGACTTCGGAGTCCACGCGCAGCGGCAACCGGCGGTCGCCTTCGAGCATGGCTTTGAACTTTTGCGCGTCGGCGGGATTGGCGGCGCGGAGCAGGACGCTGGAATATTGTTCGCGGTCGAAGACGGAACGCGCTTCGTCGGCGTCCATCCAGATTTCAGAATCGAAGGCGGTGTTGCTGCCATCGAACTGGCCGACGACGGTGAGTTCGTGGCCACCGGTCTTGAATTTCTGGCCGGGTGCAAAGTTAGCGAAGCGCGCGGCCATTTTTTGGCTGACGACGGCTTCGCGTTTCCCCGGCGTGAACCAGCGTCCGCTGGCGAGGGAAACTTGCGGGCGCAATTTTATGCCGGTGGGCGTGATGCCGCGCATGGTGACGTTGGCTTCGCCGGACAAATCTTTGCGCGGCAGGCTGACGAGGATGACGACGTCGGCGGAGAGTAGAGGTTGGCCGTTTTCGCCTTGCGCGATTTGTGGGAGATACTTGAAGAGCCGCAACTGTGCTTGCGAAACTTGGCTGCTGGATTCGGCGGTGGAACCTTTGCGAACGACCATGAGGTTGCGGGGGTCGCCGGTGTTGCGGCTGGCGGTTTCGAGGCCGGTGGCGAGCGCTTGCACGAGGATGAACACGGCCACAACCATCGCGATGCCCAGCACGGTGGCAACGGTGGCGCGCCAGCGGACAATGACGTTGCGGACGTTGTAGGTGAGCGGGAGCGCCATGAAATTATTGCGCGGCGGGCGGCGGATTGGTGGCAGGAATTTCGGCGGGAACTTCCGTGGGCGCGGCGTTCGTAGCGGATTCCGTCGGCATGAAATCAGCCAAGGCAAGTTTGCCAATTGTCTCGGAAGACTGATGGCGGAACGCGGATTTACCGTAGAAAATACTTTGGATGCGGCAGTCAATGGCTTTGGCTTCGATGGCGGATTTCACACGGGTGATGAGCGCGAGATTGCTCAAGTGAACCGTCACGTCATTCGTGATGGTGGACAGGCGCGGCACGGTGATGGACGCGTCGCACAGACCTTTGCCGACGTAGAGGCCGTTGAGATAAATTTTGTGCGCGCTGCCGGTGAAGGTCTGCGGCTCCGGCGATTCGTTGCTCAAACGCAGCGTGAAGGTGGCGGTGGTTTCCAGCGCGGTGGCGCTTTGGAAATGCACGCTGACGACGTTGACGGCCGGGCCGGTGTTGCGCCCGCAGCCAGCGAGCAACGCGACGAACGCGAGTAGGGGAAAAAGTTTTTTCATAACGCGCCGCCGATTAAATCCGCGCCGCGCATGAACGGCAAACGCAATCTTGCGTCGGGCATTTTGCTTGAAACGTTTTGCCATGCGCGACAGAGTTTCGCTCGGTGAAATTTCTTCCCGCCATTTTGCTCGCGCTGGCAGCGCTGACCGCGCCGCTGGCGGCTGCGCCGAAATCGTCGGCCATCGAACATCTCACCCTCGCCGGACGCGATTACGTCCAAATCCAAGATTGGGCGGAGGCGCACCGGCTGGAGTTCCGCTGGGTCACGAAGCTCAAGACGCTCGGCATTTCCGACGGCACGAACCGGCTTGAACTCACGCTCAATGCCGCGCAGGCCGAATTCAACGGCGTCAAAATTTGGTTCACGCATCCCGTGCTTATGCACGACGGACGGCTTTACTTCACGCAGTTTGATTTGCAGAACACGTTCGAGCCGCTGCTGTTCGCGTCGTCGTCGGCCTCACGGAAAAAAATCCGTATTATCGCGCTCGATCCCGGCCACGGCGGCAAAGACACGGGTAATCGGATTTATTTTCAATCCGAGAAAACCCACACCCTGTTGCTCGCGCAAGAAATCCGCGACCTGTTGAAAAAATCTGGCATCAAGGTCGTCTTCACCCGCACCGGCGATGATTTTGTCGAATTGACCGATCGTCCTGACCGGGCCGAGAAGCTCGGCGCGGATTTGTTCGTGAGCCTGCATTACAACGCCAGCGTGGAAGACCGCAACAACGTGCAAGGCGCGGAAATTTATTGCCTCACACCCGCTGGCGCGAGTTCCACCAACGCGAAAGGCGTCGGCGCAGAGTCGCCGTGGACCATCGGCAACCGCAACAACGCGCGCAATCTCAACCTCGCCTACCAAGTCCAGCACTCGCTCGTCCACAATCTCGGCGTGAATGACCGGGGGGTGCGTCGCGCGCGGTTCGCGGTGCTGCGCGAGGCGTCTATGCCCGCCATTCTTGTGGAGGCGGGCTTCATGACGCATCCGGTCGAGGGCAAAAAGATTTTCACCACCGCCTACCGCCGCTCCCTCGCTCGCGCCATTGCCAACGGCATTGTGGCCTACGAACGCGCGGAAAACCATTGAGCCGCCGCCGGGGGGCAATTCCTGCTAACCGCTTCCATGAGCGGAAGTGAAATGCGCCAGCCAACCTGTTTAGATAAAAAAATTTCTTGTGAATTATTTCACCACAAGGCAATCTCCGCGTCCTTTCGCGCCCATAACGAAAGCGACGTGTAGTGGTTGGGCGGATAGAAAGTTTTCAGAAGCTGATGCGATTGCTTAAAATCATTTTGTTGTCCGTGCTGTTTGTGACTCTGCCCGCTGCGCTCTTGCAGGCGGCGGACGAACACGCCGTCGCCGCCGAAGTCGTGGCGGGCGCGGAACACGCGGTGGCTCATGCCGAGGCTCATGAAGGCCTGCCCCCGGCCGCGCCGGTTTTCTCCGTTGGGCCGATTCAATTCACCAGTTCCACCGTCATCACATGGATTGTCGCGGCGTTTCTTATCTTGGTCGCGCAACTTGCCACTCGCAAAGTGCAACTCGTCCCGAGCGGCTTGCAAAACTTCATGGAGTGGCTCGTCGAGGGGATGTATGACTTCTTCAGCGAAATTCTCGGCAAACATCTCGTCAAAAAAACGTTTTGGTTCTTCTGCACGATATTTCTGTTCATTCTCGTCACAAATTGGTTCGGTTTGATTCCTGGCGTCGGCTCGATTGGCTGGGGCACGCCGGAAGCCGACGGCAGTTTGCACCATATTTCACAGCCTCTTCTGCGCGGTGGCAATGCGGACTTGAACATGACGCTGGCGATGTCGCTGACGTTTTTTGCGCTCTGGCTCATCTGGTCGCTGCAAGCACTTGGTATCGGCGGTTTTCTCAAGCATTTGTTCTCCGGTGGCGATAACGGCAAGGGTTTCATGGCGATTTTCATGATGGCCATCTTCCTGTTTGTCGGTGTGATTGAAGTCATTTCCATCGCGTTCCGTCCGGTGTCGCTCTCGTTCCGTCTCTACGGGAATATTTTCGCCGGTGAAAACATTCTTGAAGCCATGATGCATCTCGGTGGCAAATGGTTCGGCTGCATCCTGCCGCTGCCCTTTTACTTTTTGGAATTGCTCGTCGGACTGGTGCAGGCGCTGGTGTTTGCGCTGCTGACCTCTGTGTTCACTGCGTTGATGTGCGAACATCACGAGGAAGGCCACGGCGACGGGCACGAAGCGCACGGCGACAAGAAAGACGCGCACGCGCATTAACAATTTCGTCCGCCGGACCGTGGGCAAACTGCGGGGGTGGATGGGAACAACAACGAAAGAAAGACAAAATTATGACAGGTAGTCTTCACATCGGTCTGGCCGCACTCGGTTCGGCCATTGGCGTGGGAATCATCGGCATGAAGGCCGCCGAAGCGACCGGACGTAATCCGGGCGCAGCGGGCGCAATCCGTAACCAGGCGATCATTTTCGCCGCGTTGGCGGAAGGCGTGGTCTTCTTTGCGATCTTCCTCGCGAAGTAAACTTGTGGACGCGGGGTCGCAAGACTCCGCGTCCGCTGTCTTTCAAAACGATTGAACATGAGCATTTTTATTTTAGCCGCCGCAGAACCGGGCAATCCCGTCGAGCAGATTGCGAAGCAATTCGGTGTGACGTGGCAGTTATTGATCTCGCAGATCATCCTTTTCGTCATCGTCGCGCTGGCGTTGAAGAAATTTGCCTACGGTCCGCTTCAAACCATTTTGGAAGAGCGCCGCGAAAAAATTGCCAAGAGCCTCGCCGATGCCGAGCAGATCAAAAAAGATCTGGCGAACGCGCAAGTCAAGGCGCAGGAGATTTTGACCCAGGCCAGCCAGCAAGCCACCAAGGCCATCGAAGAAGCCCGCGCGGCGGCGGCGAAGGTTCAGGAAGTTGAAACGCAGAAAGCCATCGCTGCTGCGGGCGACATCATCGCCAAGGCGAAGCAGGCTAGCGAAGCGGAACTCGTTCGCATGAAAGCGGAGTTGCGCAAGGAAGTTGGCCGTCTCGTCGTCGCCACTAGCGCGAAAGTCACCGGCAACATTTTGACTGCCGAGCAGCAGACGCGTCTCGCGGAAGACACGAACAAACAGCTCGCGGCGAATTGATTTCGATTTAATCACGCGGCATGAAAATCAGCAAACAAGCCCGGCGCGATGCGAAGCAGTTGTTCAACGTCTGCAAGGTCAGCGGCGTGTTGGATGAGAATCGCGTTCGCCAAACGGTCGGTGCAGTGATCGAGAAGAAGCCGCGTGGCTTCATGGCGATTCTCTCGCACTTCCAACGGCTGGTGAAGCTGGACATTGAACGTCGCTCGGCGCACGTCGAGAGCGCGGTGGTGGCGAGCGAGGCGTTGCAGTCGTCGGTGAAGACAAACCTTGCGCAACGTTATGGTCAGGGCTTGAACGTGACGTTCGCGGTGAATCCGTCGTTGATCGGCGGGTTGCGCGTGAAGGTGGGTAGCGATGTGTTTGACGGCAGCGTGAAGGCGCGGTTGGCCGAGTTGGAAGCGGCGATGTAATTTTGGCAGAGAACGGAAATAAATTTTGATATGAGCAATCTATTGCAAGAAATCGAAGCGCAAATCAGCGGCGTGAAAACGTCGGTGAACAAGCAGAACGTCGGCATCGTCCGCGAATGTTCCGACGGTGTCGCGAAGATCGAAGGCCTCACCGACTGCATGGCCAACGAGATGTTGGACTTCGGCAACGGCGTCATCGGCCTCGCGCTCAACCTCGAAGAAACCGAAGTCGGCGCGATCATTCTCGGCGACTACCTTGGCGTCAGCGAAGGCACGGAAGTCAAGACGACTGGCAAGTTGCTCTCCGTGCCCGTCGGCAAAGGTTTGCTCGGTCGCGTGGTGGATTGTCTCGGTCGCCCGGTGGACGGCAAAGGTCCGATCAAAGAATCTGCTTTCTATCCCGTCGAAAAAATTGCGCCTGGCATCGTGAAGCGCAAATCCGTCAGCCAGCCCGTGCAGACCGGCATCATGGCGATTGATGCGATGATTCCGATTGGCCGTGGTCAACGCGAACTTATCATCGGCGACCGTTCCACGGGTAAGACTACCATCGGCGTGGACGCGATGATCAATCAGGCGCGTTGCAACAAAGTCGGTCGCGAATCCGGCGAAAAAGGTTTCCGCCCCATCTACAACATTTATGTCGCGGTCGGCCAGAAGCAGTCGAACGTCGCGCGCGTCATCGCGGAACTCGAAAAAGCGGGCGCGATGGAAGACACCATTGTCGTTGTCGCGGCGGCTTCTGATTCTGCGGCGAACCAATATCTCGCTCCGTTCTCCGGCGCGGCCATCGGCGAATGGTTCATGGATAACGGCATGGATGCGTTGATTATTTTTGACGATCTCTCCAAGCAAGCCGTCGCGTATCGCCAAGTTTCGCTCGTCTTGAAACGTCCGTCCGGTCGTGAAGCGTATCCTGGTGACGTGTTTTATCTGCACAGCCGTTTGCTCGAACGCTCGGCGCGTGTTTCCGAGAAGTATGGCAATGGTTCGCTCACCGCGCTCCCGATCATCGAGACGCAGGCGGGCGACGTGTCCGCTTACATTCCGACGAACGTGATTTCGATCACGGACGGCCAGATTTATCTCGAAACCGATTTGTTCTATCAAGGTGTGCGTCCCGCTGTTTCCGTCGGTCTCTCAGTGAGCCGCGTCGGTTCAGCCGCGCAGATCAAGGCGATCAAGCAGGTGGCTGGTCGTATCAAAGGCGACTTGGCGCAATACCGCGAACTCGCGGCGTTCGCGCAGTTCGGCTCGGACCTCGATGCGAAGACGCAGGGCATTCTGGAACGCGGCAAGCGCGTCGTGGAAATTTTCAAGCAACCGCAATTCAATCCGATCCCCGTCGAGTTGCAGGCCGCAACGCTCTGGGCCGTGCAGAACAATTTCTTTGATGATGTCGCGGTGGACAAGATCAAGGATTTCCAGAACAAGCTCACGGACTTCCTCAACACGCGCAAAGCCGACTTGCTGACGAAGATCCGCACCGAGAAGGCGTTCAACGACGCTCTCTCCGCCGAACTGAAGGCCGCTGTCACCGAATTCAAGCAGACGTATCGCTAAGTTTCCATGCCCAGCACACGCGACATCCGCCGACGTATCAAGTCGGTAAAAAATACGGCGCAGATCACGAAGGCCATGCAGATGGTGGCGTCGTCGAAGATGCGTCGCGCGCAGCTCGCCGCGTTGGCGGGGCGGCCTTACGCGAAGTTGATGAACAACGTGCTCGCGAATGTTTCCAGCGATGCGAAGGATTTCACGCATCCCTTGATGGAGAAACGCAGCGGCAAGAAGCGTTGCGTGGTGCTCGTCAGCACGGACAAAGGTTTGTGCGGCGCGCTCAACTCGAACTTGACGCGCGAAGCGTTCAAGTATGACAAGGACACGACCGTGTTCGTGTGCGCTGGTAAGAAGGGTGCGCAATTTGTCGCGCGCAACAAACGCAATCTCGCAGCGGAGTTCACCTACAAGGACACGCCGTTGTTCGCGGAAGCCCGCGCGATCTCCAAGTTCGTCCAGGACTTGTTCCTGAAGGGTGACGTGGACAGCGTAGAAGTGCTCTATACCAATTTCGTCAGCACGCTGGTGCAGAAGCCAGAAAGCCTGCCGCTGTTGCCGGTCGGTGAATTGAAGGGCGTGCAAGCGGGCGTGAGTGGCGCGGAAACTTCCGTGGCGTTGGAAAAATCTGGCGTGGAATTTCAGTTTGAGCCGGGCGCGGATGCAGTGATGGGCGCGTTGCTGCCGCACTATTTGAATTTTCAGATTTATCAGATCCTGCTTGAAGCCAAAGCGTCCGAGCAAAGCTCGCGCATGGTGGCGATGAAGAACGCGACCGACAACGCGAAGCAGCTCATCAAAGACCTCACGCTCGAATACAACAAGCTGCGGCAGGCGAACATCACGAAAGAACTTTTGGAAATCACCACGGCGCAGATGGCGCTCGGTTAACACAGAAAATTTATTCCCATGAACAAAGGAAAAATCGTTCAAATCATCGGCCCGGTCGTGGACATCGAGTTCGCGGACAAGCTCCCGGCCATCTACAACGCGCTCACCGTCGAGTTCACCTCGCCTGGTGCGGCTGGCAAAAACAAGCTGACGTTCGAGGTGCAGCAGCATCTCGGCGACAACTGGGTTCGCGCCGTCGCCATGAGCAGCACCGAAGGCCTCAAGCGCGGCATGGAAATCACCGACATGGGCGCGCCCATCTCGATGCCTGTCGGCGAAGGTGTGATGGGTCGCGTGTTTGACGTGACCGGTCAGGCTGTGGACGAACAAGGTCCGGTCAAGGCCGACAAGTATTTGCCGATTCATCGCGCTGCGCCGTTGCTCGTCGAGCAATCCACGTCGCCGCAGATTCTCACGACCGGCATCAAGGTCATTGATTTGATCTGTCCCTTCCTCAAGGGCGGTAAAGTCGGCGCATTCGGTGGCGCAGGCGTCGGCAAGACCGTCGTCATCATGGAACTCATCAACAACATCGCGAAGCTGCACGGCGGTGTTTCGATGTTCGCTGGTGTCGGTGAACGCACGCGCGAAGGCAACGATCTTTACAACGAAATGATCGAAGCGGGCGTCATCAAAGTGAAGAAAGACGCCAAAGGTCATCCGGTCATCGGCGACAACGGCATGCCCATCGTCGAACCCGGCTCACGCATCGGCCTCGTGTATGGCCAGATGAACGAACCCCCCGGCGCGCGTCTCCGCGTGGCACTGTCCGCGCTCGCCGTGACTGAATATTTCCGCGACGAAAAGAATCAGGACGTGCTCCTGTTCGTGGACAATGTTTTCCGTTTCTCGCAAGCCGGTTCGGAAGTGTCCGCGCTGCTGGGCCGCACGCCGTCAGCGGTCGGTTACCAGCCGACGCTCGCCGCCGAGATGGGCAATTTGCAGGAACGCATCACCTCGACCAAGAAGGGTTCAATCACCTCGTTCCAAGCCGTGTATGTGCCGGCGGACGACTTGACCGACCCCGCGCCCGCCACGACGTTCGCGCACTTGGATGCGACCATCGTGCTCGAACGTTCCATCGCGGAACTTGGCATTTATCCCGCCGTTGATCCGCTCGCGTCCAGCTCGCGCGCTTTATCCGCTGACGTCGTTGGTCAGGAACATTACGACGTGGCGCGCGGCGTGCAGAAGATTCTGCAACGCTACAAAGACTTGCAGGACATCATCGCGATCTTGGGCATGGACGAACTTTCGCCCGAAGACAAGTTGACTGTGTTGCGCGCGCGCAAGATTCAACGCTTCTTGAGCCAGCCGTTCACCGTGGCGCAGATTTTCACCGGCATCGAAGGCAAACAAGTGCCCGTGGCTGAAACCGTGCGCGGCTTCAAGGAAATTCTCGAAGGCAAACACGACGACGTCAACGAAGTGAACTTCTACATGAAGGGCGGCATTGACGAGATTCAGGACAAGAAGTGATTCGTTGGAACGATTTGACGTTTTAACAACAAAATGGCCGCCACACTCAAATTAGAAATCGTCACGCCGGAAGCCAAGGTTTACTCCGAGGACGTGGACATGGTCACGTTGCCCGGTATCGAAGGCGAGATGGGCATCTTCCCGATGCACGTTCCCTTGATGACGCAGCTTGCTGCGGGCGAAGTGGGCGTCCGCAAAGGTGGCCAGGATTATTTCCTCGCCGTCGGCGAAGGATTTGTGGAAGTCACCGGCGACCATGTTTCCATCATGACCGACATGGCGATCAAGGCTGAGAACATTGACGAAGCGAAAGCTGAAGAAGCCCGCAAGCGCGCCGAAGCCCGCCTCGCCGAGAAACTCGACGATGAAGAAATCGCCAATGTCAGTGCGGCACTGGCGCATTCGCTGGCGCAACTTAAAGTCAAACGTCGCGGCCGGTAAAAAGTTTTTCTCTGTCAGGCGCGGCGAGTGAGCCGCGCCTGTTGTATTTTGCGGCGGGACTTGGGAAGAAAGTCTTGAAAAAACCGCGTCTCTGGTTAGCTTCCTCCCGCTTCGGTCGCGCGGTTAGCTCAGTGGTAGAGCATATCCTTCACACGGATGGGGTCGTAGGTTCAATCCCTACACCGCGCACCATCCTTCGCCCTGCGGGCTTCGGATGGCAGGCCATCTTTCGCGCTTCGCGGCGAGCTTCGACTCGGCAGGCCGGTTTCCCTAAACAAGGTCGGTTTATTCTCGCACGGGTTTTCGCACGGCAATCAAACGCTTCACCACTTTGCGCACGACGAGGCGCGGGAAAAATCGCAGCAGAAACATCGGGATGAAATTCTGCCAGCCGTTGATGAAGAGCACGCGGCCGTTGCGGAAAGCGGCGTGGCCTTCGCGCGCCACGGCGGCGGCGGTCATGGCGGCGCGCAACACGCCGTCGGAGCCACGGAAGTTGGCGACGTTGCCGAAGTTGGTGCGCGTGGGGCCGGGGCAGAGCGCGGTGACGGTCACGCCGGTGTCGCGCGTTTCCTCCGCGAGTGCTTCGGTGAACGAAACCACGAATGCTTTCGTCGCGTAATAAACCGCCATGCGCGGGCCGGGCTGGAATGCCGCCGTGGACGCCACGTTCAACACCCCGCCGCGTCCGCGCGCGAGCATCCCCGGCAAAAACAAGCCGGTCAGTTCCTGCAACGCCGTGATGTTCACCTGCACCATCTCGGACTGCCGCGCTTGCGCGGTTGCCGCAAAATCGCCGTGCGCGCCGAAGCCCGCGTTGTTCACCAGCACGTCCACGGTCACGCCGGCGGTTTGCAACTCGGTAAAAATCTTTTGCGCGCAACCGGGCTGCGCGAGGTCGGCGGTGAGGACGCGAACTTCGACGGAAAATCTCTGTCGCAGTTCAGTCGCGAGTTTTTCCAATGCGTCGGTGTTGCGGGCGACGAGCACGAGCCGCGAACCGTCAGCGGCGAAACACTTCGCCAGTTCCAGTCCGATGCCGGACGATGCGCCAGTGATGAGGAGGGTTTCTTTCAAGTATTTCGCTGTGATTTGCCTCTTGAATTCACACGTTATTATTTTGAAATAAATCCAATCGCAGGTTTTCGTTCGCCAGCTTGAACTAAGAAGTGAACTTCTTGCCAATCTCCTTGATCCCAAAAATAAACAACATCCTCCATTCCTGAGTATAGTTTTTCTGCCTCAGCGATAGTATCGACAGGAATGAATTCAGAAGTTGGAGTTTTCTTTTTGTAGACCACGATTCTTTTATCGGCAAGCAGCCCCCACGATTTGCCTTTTCCAATTGTTCCGTAATATAATTCACTCATAGTTTAAAAATTAAACATTTTCGATTCAATTTCAGAGGGTTCTTTATCTAGAACACTTAAAAGTTTTTTGGGAACAACCACACTCTTGCCTTGAAAGTCTATGGAAATAGGGGTGGAAATCATCGTCCTCAACAATCCATATTCTGTGCGTTTGCAACTATCTTGTGCAGAATGGCGAAACAGAAATGAGCGCTCTGAACTAAGAAATGTGTAAAACAGATTTGTGTAAAACGGGAACGCCCATCTTCCTCGCATATCGAATTTTGTGAATGGTTTTACAGCATCTGAAATCACGACGCTGCGCCCAATCATTTCTTCAACTGAGAGGTTTTCGGCGTAAATGATAATTGCCAGCGAAACAGAGCCTAATCCCACAAATCTAAAACCAATGCCATCGCAATTGTTTAACATATTGCGCATTAAGATTTTCACTTCGGCATCTGCTTTTGCAGACCCGACGCTGCTGAGAGTCCCAAGCGTGTCCTCAAAAAAATACGGCTGCTTTAAGGATGACAAGGTTCGTGGTATTTTCTTTAGAACATATTCTTTGTCCATAGTGGTAATCAAAACCTGCCTTGTTCGTCTAGCTGCTGCACGTTAAAACTGGTCGTCCTTCTCCTTGAACAGCACGTTGAACGTCGTCAGCGAGCCGTAGCATTTGGTGATGTAGGACTGCATCTCGACCTTCTCGGCGTCGGCGAGTTTCTCGTGCGAATTAATTTTCTGTTCCAGCACCCGGAGATTGTTTCGGACCATCACAATCTTGTGGAAGAAAACTTCGAGGTCCACTTCCTTGGTCTGCAACGTCGCGTCGGCGGGATGCAGCACGACTTTGCCGCGATGCCAACGCGCGCCGAGTTTGTGCGTGGAGCCGTCGGGTTTTTCCAAGCCGAGTGCGGCGGCAGCGGCGGCGACGGTGTCGGCGATGAATTGCTTGAGCGGCACGTCGAGGCCGCTCACGGCGGCCTGCGCGTCGGCGGGTTCCAGCCCGGCGGACTCCGGCGCGACGAGGAGTTTGCCGTCGTTGAATAAAATTTCCGCCGTGGTTTCGGAAATGGATTTGACCGTGCCGAGGCCGTATTGCGGATGGCGCACACTCATGCCGAGGTGCAACGCTTCGATTTTCATGGGCGTAGCGTGGTGCGCGGTGCGTGGTGCGTCAAGTCTTGGCGCGGAAACAGGCACTGCGCGGCGAACTCCAAGCTTGCCTTCACGCGTTCCCCGGCTACTTTCACGCGCTCGCTGCCGCTGAATTTTGGCGGCGCAATCATAGGAAAAATTATGGCAGTCAATGCAAACGACCTGCGCCGCGGCCAGGCCATCAAATACAACACCGATGTCTGCGTCGTGCTCGACGTGCAGCACCGCACCCCCGGCAATCTCCGCGCGTTCGTGCAGGCCACGCTCCGCAGCATCCGCACCGGCAAATCTTCCGACGTGCGCTTCGGCTCCACGGAAAAAGTCGAGACCGTGCCGATGATGACGCGCAAAATGGAGTTCAGCTACATGGACCAAGGCGATTTCGTTTTCTCCGACCCGGAAAATTACGAACAGGTGACCATCTCGGCAGAAATCATCGGCGACGCAAAAAATTATCTCGTGGAGAACGCGACCATTCAAGTTACGTTTGTGGATGAGAAGGTTGTCTCCATCGAAATGCCGTCGAGCGTCATTCTCACCGTGACCGACGCGCCCGAAGGTGTGCGCGGCGATTCTGCCAACAACGTGCAAAAATCCATCACGCTCGAAACTGGCGTAACCTGCCAAGCACCGCTGTTCATCAAGACTGGCGAGAAAATCAAAGTGGACACCCGCACCGGCAAATACATGGAACGCGCGTGAGCCGGATGTAGAATCCAGAATTCAGAAGACAGAATCAAAGCCCGCGTGTTTGCCACGCGGGCTTTTTTGGTCGGATGGATTACAGGTGGCGTTCTGTTTTGGAGTGCGCGGGCACGACCGCGCTTTGGAACTGGGAGACATGTCTCCCAGTTCCAAAGCGGCGACATGTCGCCGCACTCCAAACTCATGGCGCAAAATTAACTTTGGCGTCTTCGAGCTAATTCAAAAAATTCCCGTTTCCGCGCAACAAAATCTTCCCTTGCCGTGCGCTTGCGGTTACAACGTCGTCATGCCAGAGACCAGCCAGAGCGGAGAGCGGATTTTACGCGGCATTGCCGTGTCCGCTGGCGTTTGTCGCGGCAAGATTCTCGTGCTCGGCAAGACGCACGTCGGTGTCACGAAACACACGCTGGCCGATGACCAACTCGTTGCCGAAAGCGCTCGGCTCCAACATGCGCTCGTGCAGACGCGCCAGCAGATTCTCGACGTGCAACGGCAAGTGCGCACCAGCGTCGGCGCGGCGGAGGGGAGTATTTTCGATGCGCACTTGCTCGTGCTCGAAGACCCCGCACTCATCGAGGAAACCACGCATCTCATTCAGCACGACAAGGTCAATGCCGAGTTCGCGTTTCATTCCGTCGCCGAGAAATACGCCACCGCACTCGGCGCCATTGAGGATGAATATCTGCGCGAGCGCGCTACGGATATGCGCGACGTGTCTTCGCGCGTGTTGAGCAATCTCGCGGGCAAACATCACGGGCCGAACCTCCGTGATTTGCCGGAAGCCTGCGTCATCATCAGCCACGACCTTACGCCGTCCACCACCGCGCAACTCGACAAGAAAAAAGTCATCGGCTTCGCGACCGATGTGGGCAGCCAGACTTCGCACACGGCGATCATGGCGCGCTCGATGAAAATTCCTGCCGTCGTGGGACTCAAAGACGCGAGCGAAGTTTTGAATGACGGCGATGACGTGTTGCTGGACGGTTACAACGGCTTAATCATCATCAATCCCACCGACCAGACGCTGTTTGAATACGGCCAACTCGTGCGCCGCCAAGCGAGCTTCGCCGAGACGCTGCACGAACTGCGCGACAAACCCGCCATCACGCTCGACGGCCATCGCGTCACCCTCTCGGCGAACATCGAGCAAGCGGAAGACGTGGATGCTGTGCTCTCGGCGGGCGCGGAAGGCGTGGGACTTTTCCGCACGGAATATCTCTACATCAACCAGCAGGAATTGCCGTCGGAAGAAACGCAATACGCCGCTTATTTCACTGTCGCCTCGCGGCTGAAACCCAGCCCGGTCGTCATTCGCACGCTTGATTTGGGCGGCGATAAATTTGTCGCGCACCTCAACGTGCCGCAGGAGATGAATCCGTTCCTCGGCTGGCGCGCGATTCGTTTCTGCCTCGCCGAGCCGCAGATTTTTCGCGCCCAACTCCGCGCCATCCTCCGCGCCAGTGCCGAGGGCAACGTGAAGATGATGTATCCGATGATTTCCGGCTTGGACGAAGTGAATCGCGCCAACGCCGAGTTGGAAAAATGCAAAGTTGAATTGCGCGCTGAAGGCAAGGCGTTCGACGAAGCGCTGCACATTGGCGTGATGATTGAAATTCCGTCCGCCGCGATGATCACCGACCTGCTCGGCAAGCGCACAAAATTTTTCAGCCTCGGCACGAATGATTTAATCCAATACACGCTCGCCGTGGATCGCCTGAACGAAAAAATCGCGCACCTCTACGAGCCGACGCATCCCGCGATTCTGCGCCTCATCAAAATGACCGTGGACGCCGCGAACAAAAACGGTATCCACGCCGCCGTCTGCGGCGAAATGGCGGGCGATCCCGTGCTGACGCCGCTGTTGCTCGGCCTCGGCGTGCATGAGTTAAGTGTCGCGCCGCCGCTTGTGCCGCAGATTAAATTTCTCGTGCGTCGTTTGAAAATTTCCGAGGCGCGCGCGTTGGCGGAATTTTCCTTGAACTGCGATTCCAGTTCCGAAATTCTCGCCCGCGCTCGCGCGTTGTCGCGCGCAGTTGCTCCCGGATTATTCGATACCCAAACATGAAAGTCATCATTCTCGCCGCCGGTTACGCCACGCGGCTTTACCCGCTCACCCTCACGCAACCCAAGCCGCTGCTGCCCGTCGCCGGCAAGCCAATGATTGATCACGTCATTGACAACCTTGCGCCCATCGCGGGCATTGACCGCATCATCATCGTCACCAACGCCAAATTCGCCGGGCATTTTCAGAAGTGGGCGGACGACTACCGCGCGAACAAAGCCAAGCTCAACTTCACTGTGGTCAACGACGGTTCCACCGACGACACCAACAAGCTCGGCGCGATTGGCGACATCAACTACGTTTTGAATCGCGAGCAAATTGACGACGACATCATCGTGGTGGCCGGCGACAATTTATTCAGCGACAAGCTCGGCGAGTTCGGCAAAGTTTGCCGCGAGAAAAACGCGCCTGTGCTCGCGCTCTACGACGTGGGCAACTTGGAAGAAATCAAAAAATACAATTCCATCACGCTCGACACCGCTGGCCGCATCACGTTCTTCGAGGAGAAACCCAAAGAGCCTAAAAGCACGCTCACCGGCATCGCGCTGTATTTTTATCCCAAGCACACGCTGCCGCTCCTCCGCCAATACATCGCCGAAGGCAACAACCCCGACCAACCCGGTCGCCTCGTGCAATGGCTCTACCCACGCACACCGTTTTACACTTGGACTGTGCCTGGCCTGTGGTTCGACATCGGCTCGAAAGAGACGCTTGTCGAAGCTAACGAAATCTTCGGCAAACTCTGAACCGCCATGCCGCGCGTCCCACTCGCCGCCATCGTCCGCCACTGCGACACCACATTGCGCACGGCTACGATTGGTGACTACGACGGCGCGGTTAACGGCCTGCAAGTCGAGAATTCCGGCCACGTCACGCGCCTCGCCGCAACGGTGGACGCCTCGCTTGCCACCGTGAAACTCGCCATCGCCGCGCAGGCTGACTTGCTGCTCGTGCATCACGGCTTGTTCTGGTCACCGCAGCAACCGTGGACAGGCAAGCGCCGTGAGTTGCTGCAATTGCTCGTCGAAAACAACCTCGCCATCTACAGCTCGCACCTGCCGCTCGACGCGCATCCCAGACTTGGCAACAACGCGCTGCTCGCCCGCGAACTCGGTTTCAAAAAGTTGCGACCATTCTTCCCCAGCCACGGCCAGAACATCGGCGTCCAAACCACGACGAACATTTCCCGCGACGAACTCGTGTTGCGCCTCGCGCGTGTGACCGGCGCGTCACCGAAGCTGCTGCCGGGAGGCGGAAAAATTTGTCGCCGCATCGGTCTGGTCACCGGCGGCGCGGGCAACGACCTCAAGCGCGCTGCCGAAGCCGGCTGTGATACTTTCATCACCGGCGAGGGCGCGCATTGGACTTACGCCGTTGCCGAAGATTTGGGGCTAAATGTTTTTTACGCCGGCCACTACGCCACGGAAACTTTTGGCGTGAAAGCCCTCGCCGCCGAACTCGCGAAGAAATTCAAACTGCCGTGGGTTTTTCTGGATCACCCGACAGGCTTGTAGTCGCAGCCTTGTCTTTTGATTCGTTGCCGATAAATTTTCCGCATGAAGAACGATGTCGTCGCCGTCAGCATCCGGGGAATTCTCCCGGCGAAAAATGGTTGCGCCATCTTTCTCGGCAACGAGGAGAAAGTTTTCGTCATCAACGTCGAGACCATGATGGGCGACATCATCGGCAAATTCATCCACGGCATCCCCAACGAACGCCCGCTCACGCACAACCTCATGCTGCATGTCTTCACCGGCTTCGGCATCACGGTCGAGCGCGTCGTCATCACCGGCCTGAAAAATTCCACCTACTTCGCCCGCCTGATTTTGTCCGAGCAGAACGAACTCCAGACTGCCCGCAAGCTCGTGGAGATTGACGCGCGCCCCAGCGATTGCCTCGCGCTCGCCGCCGCGCAGAAACGCCCCATCTACGTCGTCGCCTCGCTGCTCGAGCAAGTCGAGGACATGACCGAGTTGCTAGATCAGATCAACTCCGGCAACGCGGGTGACGAAGAATAATTTCCCGCCATGCCTCCCGTCGCCGTTGCCAAGCTGCCTCCCGTTGTCCTCGTCTGCGGTGACGACGACCTCGCCGCCAAGCAGCGCGCCCGTGAAATTTTTTCCAAGTGGAGCGCTGAACTCGGTGGCGACGACCACGAAATCATTGACGCCAACGTTACGAATTCTGACGGCTCACTCAAAGCCATCGCCAGATTGCGCGAGGCCATGCAGACGCTGCCGTTCTTCGGCGGCGGCAAGGCGATTTGGTTCCGCGACTGCAATTTTCTCGTCGAGGATCGGATGCTCGCCACCAAAGACGTGACCGAAACGCTCGCGGAAGTTGCGGACGAATTAAAAAAGTTTGCGTGGACGAACGTGCGCCTGCTCATTAGCACCACGAAGGCTGATGGGCGCAAAGCTTTTTATAAAACCATCCAAAAGCTCGGAACCATTGAGGAATTCGCCGGCTTGGATGTGAACGACAAAAACTGGAGCGCGCAGGCCGAGACGCTCGCCAGTCGTGGCTTTGACGCTCGCCAAAAAGAAATCGCCCCCGACGCTCTCCGCCAACTCATCGTCCGCGTCGGCCCCAACTCGCGCCTGCTCGACAGCGAAGTTGAAAAGCTTTCCCTCCACGCTGGCGACCGTGTTGAAATCACGCTCGCCGATGTGAAAGCCATTTGCATCCAGAACAAGACCGCGCGCGCCTTTGCCCTCGGCGATGCGCTCGGCGCGCGCGATTTGCCCGCACTGCTTCGCTGCCTCGACGAGGAATTGTGGGAAATCCGCGCGAAAGTTGACCGCGATAAATCCGAGATTGGTTTGCTCTACGCCCTCATTTCAAAAATCCGCGTGTTGATTCTGCTCAAGGAAATGATCCGCGAAGGCTGGCTCAAGGTTGACGCGAGCTACGACCAGTTGAAGACGCAACTCACGCACGTCCCTGAGGGCCGACTTCCGGCAGAAAAGAAATACAACCCCACAGCCATGCATCCCTTCGTCGTGTTCAATACGCTGCGGCAAACTAAAAACTACACGCAGGCCGAACTCATCCGCGCCATGGAACTTTTGCTCACCGCCAATCGCCAGCTCGTCACCAGCCAACTCGACGAAGCGCTCGTCTTGCAACAAACTCTCGCTCGTATCGTCGCCCGCCCCGCCGCCGCCTGAACATGACTTCGCCCAATGCCCAACTCCTCGTCTCCGTCGCTGACACCTCCGCGTGGATTCGCATCATCGGTCGCGCCAATTTTTCCAGCAGCGTGGATTTCAAACTCCTCGTGCAGGAACTTCAGCACACTGGGCATCATCGGTTCGCGCTCGATCTCACCGAGTGCGCGCTCATGGATAGCACGTTTCTCGGCGTGCTCGCCGGTTTCGCCACGCGCCTCAATACCGCCAACTCCGATGACGCCGCGCTCGCCATCGAGTTGCTCAACGCCAACGCGCGCGTGACTGAGTTGCTGGAAAATCTCGGCGTGGATCATCTGTTCCGCCTCGTGACCGGCCCCGCCTACGCGCCCGCTGCGCCGACCGTTGCCGCGCCCATGCATGACCGCCCCGACGCCGAAGCCCTCGCCCGCACGAGCCTCGAAGCGCACGAGTTGCTGATGAAACTGGAACCCGCGAACGTGCCGAAGTTCAAAGACGTCGCGCAGTTCCTTGCGGAAGATTTGAAACGGTTGAAGCAGTGATTTCCGCGCAAGTCAGGTTTGCATCAGCCACTTCACGAAGTTAATTCCCCTTCGACAGCCAATGCGGTGTTCGTTAGTTTTCCTGCGCGATGAACCAAATCTTTCGCGGCTTCACGGCAATTCTTTACAAGGAATTCATCGTGGTGCTGCGCGACCCGATGACGCTGTTCTTCATGTTGTTTCCGCCGCTGGTGGAGATGATAGCGTTCGGCTACGCGCTGGACATGGACGTGAAAAATATGCCGCTGGTCATCCTCGACCAAGACCGCACGGTGGAGAGTCGGCAACTCGTGCAGAGTTTCGTGAACTCCCAGACGTTTCGCGTGGCGGGCGAAGTCAGCAGCGCGACGGAAATGGCCGCGCTCATCCGGCAGGGCAAAGCCTACGCGGGCTTGCAGATTCCGCCGGACTACACGCGCAAACTTGCCGCCGGACGCAGCGCGCAGGTGCAGGTGTTGATTGACGGTTCGAGTTCCAGCATCGCGTCGAGCGCGTTGAACACGGCGTTAAATCTGGCCTTCCGGCAATCCGCCTTGACGCTGCTGCCGTCCACCGGGCGACGCGAACTGCCGGTCGAAGTGCGACCGCAAATTCTCTACAACCCTGCGATGCGCTCACCGAATTTTTTCATTCCCGGCGTCATCGGCATCGTGCTGCAAATCGCGACGACTTTCGCTACGGCCATGTCGCTCGTGCGCGAACGCGAGCGCGGCACACTGGAGCAACTGCTCGTCAGCCCGCTGTCGCGCTGGGGCTTGATGCTCGGCAAACTCGTGCCGTATCTCGTCATCGGCATGACCATGGCGGTGATTCTGTTCAGTATCATGACGTTTTTGTTTCACGTTCCCATCGCGGGCAGCTTGTGCGCGCTGGCGCTGGCAACTTTGGTTTACGTCTTCGCGCTGTTGAGCCTCGGCTTGCTGGTTTCGACGCGCGCGCAAAATCAAATGCAGGCGTTGCAGATGAGCATGACGCTGATTTTGCCGAGCGTGTTCTTCAGCGGTTTTATTTTTCCGCGCGACACCATGCCGTGGATTTTCAAAACCATCGGCGACTTTCTGCCGGCGACCTACTTTATAGATTTGAACCGCGCCATCGTGCTGCGCGGCGCGAGCTTCGTGGAATTCTGGCCGAGCCTCGCCATCCTCGGTGTGATGGCGGCGGTTTTGTTCACACTGTGCGCGCTGCGTTTTCGGCAGAAGTTGGCGTGAGGCGCGCGCCGCTATCGTTTTGCTCAACGTCGACGTTTGGATTTTCAATTCACCATCGCGACGAGCGTGGCCGTAAAGTTGCGCCGTGAAAACCAACCGCCTGATTCCAGCTTGTCATCGCCGCAGGGCTGGCCTCTTATTCCGAACGACCAATCGGCGCGTGCGGGCAAACGAAAGTTGAAACATGGAAATCCTCTGTCTTCTAATCGCACTGGTGCTGGCCATTATTGCCTGCGTGCGCGCTGCGTCGGCGCACGGACGGGCTGATGAACTCGCCGACCGCGTCAACAATCTCGAGGTCGAATTGTCTAAGTTGCAGAACGAAAAATCCGCCGCGCCTGAACCTGCTGCTGCACCACCCGAATCCGCCGTCTGGTCTGCGCTCGAAGAATTGAAAGCCAGTTCGGCCGCTCCATCAGTGCCGCCGCCGCTGCCAATTTTCGCGCCCGTGGCAGAAACTATTTCAACGTCCGCCGAAGTGCCGGTGATGACGGAAACTTTCGTTGCCGAGTCCACCGCACCCGCCAACGAACCGCCGCCCGTGCCGGGAAAAAATTCGTTTGAAATGCGGATCGGCACTTACTGGCTCGTGCGGGTGGGCATCGTGATGCTGCTGACCGGGTTGGTTTTCTTCGGCAACTTCGCCTACCACAATTTCATCGGCAAGCTGGGGCCGGGTGGCAAAGCCTCGCTGCTCTACCTCGCCAGTGCCGCGTTGCTCGGCGCGGGCGCGTGGTGGCAGCGCAAAAATCAAAGGCCCGCGCTGCAAAATTACGCACAGGTTTTGTTCGCGGGTGGCCTCGCGGCGGTTTATTTCACGACCTACGCTGCGCATCATCTGCCGCAAGTTCGCATCATCGAAAGCATGACGTTGGATGGCGCGCTGCTGCTCGCGTGGGCGGGGGTGATGACATGGATTGCCGACCGGCGGCGTTCAGAGCCGCTCGCTTTTTTTGCCATCGGCCTCGCATATTACACGTCCGTCATCACGCATGTTGGCGCGTTCACGCTCTACTCGAACCTGCTGCTCACGGTCGTGGCCGTCGTGTTTCTCGTGCGGCATCGCTGGGCCACTCTATCGGTCGCGAGCCTCGTTGGCACTTATGCGGGCTATGCGTTCTGGCGGTTTTTCCAAGATGGCGATTGGCGGTGGGCCACGCCCGGCGAGGGGCTTTGGTTTGGTGCGGCGTTTCTGGCGAGTTACTGGCTCGTGTTCACCGTAGCGGTGTTCTGGTCGAAGGCAGAAAAACTAACGAACCAAATGCGCGCGTTATTCATCACGCTGAACAACGGCGCGTTCTTCGCGCTATTCCTGCTCACGATGCTGCAAGTTCACAGCGGCGGTTTCTGGAAATTTTCACTCGGCTACGGCGCTGTGCTGCTCGCGCTGGCGGCATTGGCGAAAAAACTTTTACCTGCCGAACCGTTCGCGAAAAATTCTTATCTGACGCAAGGCTTGCTGCTCGTCACGCTGGGCTTCATCACTCAATTCGCCGGGCTGAAACTCGCGCTCGTGCTGGGCGTGGAAAGCGTGACGCTTTACGTCCTCGGCACACAGCGTAACAGTCGCGTGCTGAAATTTGGCGGCGGCATCGCGGCGTTGCTCGCAACCGGCTGGGGGTTATGCGATCTGGAAAAATTTGATGAACGCGGACTGTGGCTCGGCGCGGGACTTGGCGCGTTGATGCTCGCCAATGCCGTATGGGCCAACCGCCAAGACCGAGCGAGCGAAGCCGTGGTGCGCGCGCAACCCAGTTACTTTACTTTGCTAGGACTGCTGATTTGGTTCGTCACGACGCTGCAAAATACCAGTGAGTCGATGTTCCCGCTCGTGCTGGCGGGAGAAGCGGTGGCGTTCACTTTATCCATCTACTTGCTGCGGACGCGCGAGCTGGTTTTGTTCGGCCAGAGCTTTTTGCTCATCGCGCAAGTCGTGATGCTAGCGCGATACCTTGACGCTCAACCGACTGCCGCGTGGTGGCAACCGGCGTTGCTCATCGGTATTACGCTGGGCTTGAGCCATTGGTGGCAGCGGCAGAAATTTTTCACCGTCACGTCGCAACTGCGTTCTGCGTGGCAGGGTTTCTACGCGCTCGCCGTCATCGGCGTGCTGCACGTCTGGCTGCAACCGCTCGTGAGTTTGCCGG
Source organism: Verrucomicrobiota bacterium (assembly GCA_046050965.1). Lineage (GTDB taxonomy): Bacteria > Verrucomicrobiota > Verrucomicrobiia > Limisphaerales > JAFMIX01 > JAFMIX01. Next base: position 25,767 of record JBJOPC010000123.1, read on the forward strand.
GGTGGCTCGTGCTCACGAGCTTGCTCGCTGTGGGCATCACCGCATATGGCGTGGCGACGCGCGCGTGGCTGTTGGCGGCAAGCGGGCAAATCTTTGTGCTCGTGAGCGCGGGGCAATTCGCGCTGCAACTTCTGCGTGAAAAACCGGACTGGTATTTTCCGCTCGCGCCGATGGTTGCGCTTGGGCTGCTGTCGCTCGCGGTGGTGCGCTGGTTCACGCGGCGTCCCGCCGTCGCCGCGAACGTGCGCGAACCGTTGCTGCTGTTCGCGACGATTTATCGCTGGGTCGCGCTGGCGATGAGCGTGTGGTGGGTGTGCGAATACGCGCCCGCGCGGGAACGCGCGTGGCTGTTGTTCGCCCTCGGTGGCGCGGTGTTCGCGCTGGCTGGCTGGCGGCGCAACCGCGAGATTTTACTGGCGAGCGCGGCTTACGCGGCGAGCGGGCTGACGTTGTTTTGGTTGCGACCCGGCGGCGAACCGTTGATTTATTGGCCGAACCTGCTAGCGATTCTCGCGCTGCTGGCGCAACAACAAATCGCCCGCCGCTGGTCGGCGCGTTTTAATTTGGAGCAGCGATTCCACACGTTCGTTATCGGCGTGGGTTGCGCGAGTCTGTGGTGGTTTGTCTCGCGTTGGGTGTGCCAGCGCGGTGGCGGATTTTATCTCACGGTGACGTGGTCGGTGCTGGCGTTGGTTCTGTTCGGCGCGGGCATCGGGCTGCGCGAACGGATTTATCGCTGGGTCGGGCTGACGATTCTCGCGGCGTCGCTGGGGCGCGTCGTATTGTTCGACGTGTGGAAACAGGAGACAATTTACCGCGTGTTGACCTTCATGGCACTCGGCGTCGTGCTGCTGGTGCTGGGATTTCTCTACAACAAATATCAGGAAAAAATCCGCGAGTGGTTGTGAGCAACGAAGTGCGTCCGTCCTTGGACGCTGCGAGATGGAGCGGGCGCGAACGGGCGCATTCCGTCAGCCGCCGAGATACGCGCTCTGCACCTGCGGGTTTTGGCGGAGCTGCGCGGAGTCGGCTTGCAAAATGATTTTGCCGGTCTCCAAAACGTAGCCGTAGTGCGAGACTTCTAGCGCGAGGTTGGCGTTTTGTTCGACGAGCAGAATCGTGAGGCCGTGCGTGCGGTTAATCTCCACGATTTTTTCAAAAATGGCTTTCACCAGCAGCGGCGCGAGGCCGAGCGAAGGTTCGTCGAGCATCAGAAACTTCGGTTTGCTCATCAGCGCGCGGCCGATGGCGAGCATCTGCTGCTCGCCGCCGCTCAAAGTGCCAGCGATTTGCAACTCGCGCTCGCGCAGTCGCGGGAAGGTGGCGAAGACCAAATCCAGTTCGCGCCGCACGACGGCGGAGTCGCGCTGAAGATACGCGCCCATCATCAGGTTTTCGTGGACAGTGAGGTTGGCGAACACCATGCGGCCTTCGGGAACGTGCGAAAGTCCGCGCTTCACAATTTCGTGCGCGGGCAGCCCGGCGATGTTTTGGCCGTCGAAAATAATTTCACCTGCGCGCGGTTGGAGCAGGCCGGAGATGGTCTTGAGCGTGGTGGTTTTGCCCGCGCCGTTGCTGCCGATGAGCGTGACGATGCGACCCGCTTCGACGCGCAGGGAAATTCCGTGCAGCGCGTTGATCGCGCCGTAACTCACCGCGAGATTTTTAATTTCAAGCATGGGGCTTAACCACGAAGGCACAAAGACACGAAGGCAGGAAAAACTTTGTGCCTTGGTGTCTTGGTGGTTTTACGTTTTGTTTCGATCACGGTTTGACGAGGCGAAAGAACATCAGCGCGGCGTTGGGCGTGTTGGTCACGGTGAAGTTGTCGCCGGTCACGACGGGCGGCGGGGTGATGGTCTGCCAGTTGGGAGACGATAGGCTGGGGGAGGATTGGAGGACGAAGCCGGTGGCGGTGGTCGGCCACGCGAAAACGATGTCGCCGTTGCCCGCGCGGCTCCAGCCGAGGTGCGTCGTGGGCGTGGTGGGCGCGAATTTTAGAAAATCCACCGTGAGCGCGTAGCCGGAACTCGCGGCGTTTTTCCCGGCGACAGTGAACTGGAAATTGTAATCGCCGCTGCTCGGCGCAGTCCAGTTGCCGCAGTCGAATTCTTTTTGCAGATTCGTCCAGAGCGAAATTTGGTTCGTGGGCGTGATGAGTTTGAGCGGCAGGAGGTAGGCGACATTGGTGGGCGAGTAGGTGTCCTGCACCGTGCCGACGTTGGTGAGCGCGCTGCCCGCCAGGCCGACGGCAAGTTGGAACTGGCCACAATTCGTGTCGGCGTTGGCGGCGATGATGAGGCGGTAAGTGCCGGCGACCACGTTGCTGACGGTGTAGGTGACGGAGTTGCCCGCAGCGGTGGCGGCGAACTGCGACGCGCGCCAGTTGGCGAACGCGGCGTTGGTCACGGTCTGCTGTGTCGCGCCGTTGGTGGTGGCGGCAAGATTTTCGGCCTCGGCGATGGTCGCGGGCAGCACGGTATAATTGCTGCCGGTGAGCGTGGCGAATTGATACAAGCCCGGCAGCACCATCGGCGCATTGACGACGTTCGTGCCGAGTTTCACGATGACCGGCCAGCGCGAGCGGAGGTTGCAGACGTTGCCGACTTTGGAAACGATGGTCGCGCCGGAGAGCTGGCCGTTCGTCCACGTCAGGTCGCGCACTTCAAAACCGCCGCGCGCGCAGAGGCCGCTGACGCTGCCGTTCGTCAGCGCGGTGGGCAACGCGGGCAACAAAATCAAATCGCCGTTCTGACTTTGCACGAACATTTCCGCGATGGCCGAGAGCCGACCGAAGACGCAATCTTGTTGGCGATGGTTGTCGGCGAAGATGAGGTTCGTGGAAACTTTGCTGTAGCCGTAGAGGAAGGTGAGGTTTGTCCACGCGCCGTCGCCGTCGAGCAGGCGGGTGCGGAGATTCAGCCGCCACGCGCCCGCCCACGGCGTCAGGAGATTGCTCGCCGGGCCGCGCAAATCCACGGAGCGCTTGGCAGCAGGTGCAGTCGTGGGGGTGTAGAAAGTTGAAATCTGGTCGCCGGGAAAAAAGCCGACGAGGTGCGAGCAATGACGGTGTCCAGCGTCTTCGTAATCGTCCAGCCATTCCTGAAGTTGACCGAGGCTGCCGGTCTTGTCGGGCGGCAGTTGGTTGCGGAGGTTGACGATGTTGGTGCGGAAGTCCGCGTCCACGCCGAGAATTTGGCTGGCATTGGCGACGTGGTCGAACAAGTCGCGGCAAAGTTCGTTGTCCATCGTCGGGCCGGGCACGGAGGCGATGCTGCCGGAAAGGTCATGCTCGGGCGAATAGGACGGGCAGGTCACGCGCCAGTTGGTGTTCGACGGATGCGTGACGAGCGCGCCTTGGAAAAATTGCGCCGCGCCTTTCATCAACGGATAGCCGGTGGTGGCGAGCCAGTTGGTGTCGCCGGTGTAGAGGTAATGCCACCAAACGTGCTGGCAGAGCCACGCGCCGCCGGTCGGCCAGACGCCGTCGAGACCATTGCACGCAGCCGCCGCGCGCCAGAGGTCGGTGTTGTGATGCACGACCCAGCCAGTGGAAAAATAAGTGTTCGTCGCGACCTTGCCGCCGGTGACGGTCAAATCCTGCATCATGTCGAACAGCGGCAACGTGCATTCGGAAAGGTTGCAAACTTCCGCGCCCCAATAATTCATCTCCTCGTTGATGTTGAGCGTCATCTTGCTGCCCCAGTCGGGCGAAACGATGTCGTTCCACTTGCCTTGCAAATTCAGCGGCTGCGAACCGGGACGCGAACCGGCGATCATCAGGTAACGACCGAGTTGAAAATCCAGCGTGACGAGCTGCGGGTCGAGGCCGTCCACGGCGATCTGTTTTTTGCGATAACCCATGGGTTGGTTCGTGCGCGAGGTGACGCCGAGATCGAGCGTCACGCGGTTGAACAAACTTTGGTAGTCGTTCGTCTGCGCCTGCCGCAACGCCGCGAAGCCGAGCGCGGACGCGGCGGCGACGTTGTTGGAGCAGATGGTGACGTAGTTGGCGGTGAGGTCGTTGTAAGTTTTGAAGTTGGACGCCACGCCGAGCAGCAGCACCACGTCGTCGGCGTTCGTCACGGAAATGGAATTCGCCGTCGTGCTCACCGTGCCGCCCGTGGCGACGAGCCGCACGCGCGAATCATAGTTCACCAAGTTGGCCAGTGCGTAGCCGGTATCGGAAAATGCCGACACGCCCGCGTGCATCACGAGGTCGTTGCCGCTCGTGCTGTAGCTGGCGGTTTGCAGCGTGGAAAAATTGCAGGCGAACGTGATGCTGCCCGCCTGGCTGGCGGTGAAATGCACCGCGATGACGCGGTTGCTCGGCGCGCTGGCGAACACGTCGCGCTGAAACGTCACGCCGCCGTGCGTGTAGCGGACGTTGACGGTGGCGTTGGTCAGATCGAGCAGGCGCAGATAATTCGACACGCTGCCATGCGGGAAGTTGAGCACGAGCGCGCCCGCCGGTTCGTAAGCGGTCTGGTGGATGGGCGTGCCGATGAGGTAGGACGTTTCGTTGGCGAGCATGGTGGCGTTGCCGGTGCGCGCGAAACACGCGGCGCGCAAGGCGGCGAGTTGGTTCGAGGTCGCAGCGGGATTCGCGTAGTCGTGCGGCTGGCCGCCCCAGATGGTGTCCTCATTGAACTGGATTTGCTCGCTGGTCACGCCTCCGTAAATCATCGCGGCGAGCTTGCCGTTGCCCACGGGCAAAGCCTCCTGCTGCCACGACGTGGTGTTGCCCGGCACGCCCGGCGTGGTGAACCAGATGGACAACGGACCCGGATCGGCGCGCAGCATCAGGCATAGCGACAATGCAGCGGCGAGATGGAAAATGAAGCGGCGCATAGGAATCAAGGTGAGCTTATCGCGCACGTTACGATATGGCGACCCTGAAAACTGAACGACGTGGGTTCAGTATTAATTGGAATTTATTCACCGAGGTAGGCTTCGATGACTTTTGAATTTGCGCGCACTTCGGCGGGCGTGCCTTCGGCGATTTTCACGCCGTAATCTAGCACGGCGATGCGCTCGCAGATGTCCATCACCACTTTCATGTCGTGTTCGACGAGCAGGACGGCGATTTGAAATTTTTCTTTGATGAAGCGAATGAGCTTCGTCAGCTCGGCTTTCTCTGTCGGGTTCATGCCGGCAGCGGGTTCGTCGAGCAGCAGCAACTTCGGCTGCGTGGCGAGCGCGCGGACGATTTCCAAACGGCGTTGGTCGCCGTAGGGTAGCGACTTCGCCGGTTCGTCGCGGAACTTGCCGAGCGAAAAAATCTCTAGCAACTCCAGCACTTGTTTTTCCACCGCTGCTTCGCCGTCGCGGAAACTTTTGCCGCGCCACAACGCGTCGCGTAGGCCGTGGGCGCGGTGGAGTTGCACGGCGGTGCGAACGTTGTCGCGCACGCTCATGCTGGCGAAGAGTCGGATATTCTGGAACGTCCGCGCGATGCCGCGCCGCGCGAGGTGGTGCGGCTTGAGATTTTTCGTCGGCAGGCCGTCAAAAGAAATTGCGCCGTCGGTCGGCTGATAAACGCCGGTGATGAGGTTGAACGCCGTAGTTTTGCCCGCGCCGTTCGGGCCGATGAGCCCGACGAGTTCGCGCGCGCCGATTTGCAAATCGAGTTCGGACACGGCGGTGAGTCCGCCGAAGCGGATGGTCACGCGGTCGAGTTGCAGCAAGGGCGGCACGGCGGACAGCGTAGGCGAAGCCGTGTTCACGTCACCATCCGAAAATGGTTTTCGCTTGCCCGCGCGCCACGCGCAGCCGAATTTCTCTCATGCTTTTGTTTCGTGAAAAATTCCCCGTCGACTGGTTGGCGCGTGTGATTGATAATATTCCTGCCGTGCTCGTGGACCACGCGCACCTTGAACGCAAGGCGGCCACCACCGCCATCAATTTGGAAAAATATCACGAGCTGTTCCCGCACGTTGAAGCGTTGAATGCGATTGCCATCGAGGAATTGCAGCACTTCCAACTCGTGTTGAATCTGCTCAAGGCGCGCGGCATTCCGTTCGGTCCGCCGCAGCCGAGCCCGTGGATTAAGGGCTTGATGCGTTCCGTCCGCAAAGGCCAGCGGCATCAGGCGGTGGATCATCTTATCTGCGGTTCGCTTATCGAAGGGCGGAGTTGCGAGAAGTTTCAAGTGCTCGCCGACGCGCTGAAAACCCGCGACCCGGAACTTGCCAC
>JBJOPC010000124.1:0-2877 GCA_046050965.1 Verrucomicrobiota bacterium
GCAACACGCCGTTGCTCACCGTGCGCGAAGACGCCGCCGGACGCCGTTTGCTGAAACTGAATCTCAATCCCGAACTCTCCACGCTCACCGCCACGCCCGACTGGCCGATTCTGTTCTGGAACATTCTGCAATGGCGCACGTCCGAGTTGCCCGGCCTGCGCGAGAGCAACGCCCGCCTCGGCGCGGAAGTGATTTTAAAAACCACCGGCGAACCCGTGACCGTCACGCAGCCGGACGCCGTGCAAAAAGTCTTTCCGAAAACCGCCGACCAACTCGCCATTGAAACGCCGTTGCCGGGAATTTATTCCGTCACGATGGGCGCGACGACAAACGCCTTCGCCGTGAACCCACTCGCCGCCGAGGAATCGGATTTGTCCGGCCGCGTCACCGGGCAATGGGGCAAGTGGAGCGCGGAAAACGAGACGCGCTACGCCGAGTCGTCCGTGGCGTGGCTGTTCGCCCTCGCCGCGCTCGCGCTGCTCGTGGCGCATTTGTATTTAATCGCCAAGCAACGCGGAGGCGCGCGATGAAATCATTCGAGCCGATGACCGCTCATATTTTGCCAAGACGCGGCGCACGCTTCTCCCTCTCCCAGCGGGAGAGGGCTGGGGTGAGGGAGAACGCGTGTCACTTCCAAGCCGCGCTCGCTAATTCCAGCACCCGTCTGACCTTCCATCCGCTCTCCCTCACCCTTAATCCCTCTCCCGCTGGGAGAGGGAAACCGCAGTTGTTCCCGCTCGGTTTTGCGAACGGTTTCCAGCCGCTCGCCGCGCTCGCACTGCTCGTGGCGCATCTGTGGCTGATTGCGAGAACGAAACGAATATGAAAATAATTTTCACAATTTGCCTGATAGCGGTGATGTGTTCAGGCTGCAACGTTGTATCTGTGCTGAAAGAAAGAGAAGCGCTATCAGCAGACGCATCCACTTGGCCTCGAACTTCCCATCCATACTACAATTTTTCATTCGCCTACCCTGCTGGTGCAACGATTACTCAAGAGGGCTGGTCGCTTCCGGGCGGTATTACTGACGACAAATACAAGCCGAAGCTCGAAATAGATATGCAGCCGGTTTATTCAATAAAATATGCTCCCGGTGTTTACTACCGTTTTGTGATCGGATTCTCCGTAATTACTGACTCGGCAAAACTAAACACACTAGATGCGAATCGGTATCGTTGGCAGGAGCAGCCATCAATTCAATTTTACCCATTTAATTTTGTAACTGACAAAAACGGACTACTGAAAGCGGTTGAGCGTCTTTGTCTAGGCAAACCAGTTGTGTGGCGTGAAAACAAACCGGTGACTGTGGATGGAAAACCTGGAGTCTGGGCGAGCAGTCGTGATGAAGACGTTGGAATCTTACAAGATTTCGCAATCGTGCCATTGGCTCCAACCCAAATACTTCTAATTCAATCTGAATATAAGAGTGGATATTCGGCTGAAAAATTGAAGTTGGAACGTAGAGTTTTCATGGACGTTATGAACTCACTGAAATTCTAAAGATATGCCCACGCTGTTCCAACCCATCTGGCTGCTGCTGATTCCGCTCGCGGCGGCGTGGTTCGCGTGGCCGTTGCCCAATCGCGGGCTGTGTCTCGGTGTGACTGATTCAGTCTAATGCCCTCCACGCCCCAACAAATCGCTGCCATTACCGCGCGCGGCAATGTGCTCGTCGCCGCCGGTGCCGGCACGGGCAAGACCAGCACCGTCGTCGCGCGCTGCCTGCAACTCGTGATGGAGGAAAATTGTTCGCTCGGCGAAATCTTAATGGTCACCTTCACCGAAGCCGCCGCCGCCGAAATGCGCGCGCGCATCCGCGAAAGTTTGTCGGAAAAAATCGCCGCCGAACCGTCCGTCGCCGACCGCCTCGCTGAAGAACTCACGCTGCTCGACCACGCGCCCATCTCCACGCTCCACGGTTTTTGTCTCGAACTCGTGCGCCGCCACTTTCACACGCTCGGCCTCGACCCCCAGTTCTCCGTGCTCGACGAGCAGCAGTCCAAACCGCTCCTCCACGCCACGCTCGACGAACTTTTCCAACGCCATTACGCCGGTGAAACTCCGTTGTCAGCCAGCGTCTGCGATCTCATCCGCAACTACGGCGATGGCCGCGATGAAAAAATCCGCGACCTCGTTTGGAAAATTCATCAACACAGCCAGACGCTGCCATCGCCCGAACGCTGGCTGCAAAGCCAGCTTGCGGCGTTTGAAAATCCCGCGCCGGAAAACTGGCGCGCGCTGTTCACCGCCGCCGTCCGCGACTGGGCGCAACTCTGGCTCGCCACGCTCGCGCCTGTCGCCTGCGAACATCCGAACCTCACCGCCGCCCACGCCGCGCTCAGCGAACTTGGCGACGATTTTCAAAGCACCGCTACCGCGTTGGAAAAAATTACCGCCGCTGAAGCCGCCGATTGGAAACGCAAAAAGACCCAATTCCATAAACCCTACGAAGCGTTCTTCGACGACGCCCGTTTCCTTGCCACGTTCGCGCAGACCGACGGCCTCGCGCTCGCCGAAGATTGGAACTGGACGCGCCAGCCGATGCTCGCGCTGCTGCGGCTCGCGCAGGAATTCACGCACGATTTTTCCCGCGCGAAACGTGAGCTCGGCGGCATAGATTTCGCCGACCAAGAACAGTTCGCCCTTCGCCTGCTCCTCGGCGATGACGACCAGCCCACGCTCGTCGCGCTCGCTTGTCGCGAGCGTTTCCGCTTCGTCTTCGTGGACGAATGTCAGGACATCAACGCCGCACAGGACGCGATTCTGCGCGCCGTCTCCCGGAGTGCGCCCGTCCCGGGCGCTGCAACGTCCTCAATTTCCACGGCTCACGTTTCACCGACACGATCGTCATCTCCGGGAGCCGCAGCGCCCGAGACG
>JBJOPC010000125.1:0-3605 GCA_046050965.1 Verrucomicrobiota bacterium
CTACCAAATTAAAGCCATGGCTCCATTTCAAATCATCTTTAACCCCACCAGTGCGGCGGAATTGGCAAAAATGCCAAAAGACTTGCAACTGGAAATCCTCGGCCAATTTCGAGGCCTGCCGCGTCAGATGATGGTCGGCGAATCGGAGCGCTTCGGTGAGTTGGAACGCGACGGACATTCGCTGCAGCGTTTCCGGGTGGGTGATTATCGAGTTTATTTTGAGCGTCACGATTTGGGTGTCGTGGTGCATCGCATCTTGAGTCGGCATACGCTCAAAGATTTTCTGTTCCGCTCTGGTTTGAATTCGCAAGAAGACGAGACGTTGCAGGACAATCCAAAATTCTGGGAGATGATTGAAGCCGCTCGTTTTGCGCGGGATTAATATACAGCGGTCTTAAAAAGTTGTAGCCGCTGACGTAAGTCGGCGCAAATTTTAATGAGTGGAGTATGCGCGAACTGACGTTCGCGGCTACAAGAGCGAATGAAACCGCCTTCGCTGCTCGTCAATGAAGATCAGCGAGCAAAGCTTCACCGCACGTCTTCGCCCAGTTCCACGTTCCAATAAGCCAAGTCCACGAAGTGCCGCCAACTGTCGTGCTGCTGGAGCACATTGAAATTAATCTGCACGAACGGACGCCACTTGGGCCGTTTCGGTTTTTTTACGAGGTGCAAGCCAGCTTCCTGCGGAGTGCGATTGGCTTTGCGCGTATTGCACGGGATGCACGAGCAGACAATATTTTCCCAAGTCGTCGGACCACCGCGATCGCGGGGGACAACGTGATCCAAGTTAAGATCGCTGCGTTCAAAAATCTTGCCGCAGTATTGGCAGGTGTTTTTGTCGCGCTCGAAAATGTTGTGGCGTGTGAACTTCACTTCCTTCTTCGGCATATGGTCGTAGACCATGAGCAGAATTACGCGCGGCACACGGATCTTGAAAGCAATAGTGTTGACGCTTTCCGGGTGCGGAGATTTTTGCGAGAGGTCGTGCCACTCGCCGAAGTCGTAGGTCTGGAACGAGCCGTCGTCGGCGTTGAGGACGACTTCGGCGTGGCCTTGAAACAGAAGAGTCAAGGCACGCTTGGCAGAGCAGATGTTCACGGCTTGCCATAGCCGATTGAGCACCAGCACATGTTGGTTCAACAGAGAAGTCATAACCACATTTCCGGCGAAGCTACACAGCGCATTTGTCAGTGTCAACGTTCGCCAACCCGTCGTGCGCACTGATTCACTTTGACGCTGCGGCTGTGTTCCCGTAGCGTTTGCACCCTGATTTTCAACCATGATTGGCTATATTTTCAAAAAAGTTTTCGGGTCGAAGAATGACCGCGAGGTCAACAAACTCCGTCCGCTCGTCGCGCGTATCAATGAATTTGAAGCGCAGTTGCAAAAACTTTCCGACGACCAACTTCGTGCCAAGACCGCCGCGTGGAAGGCGGAGCTTTCCCAGATTTCTGACAACGCCGCGCTCAAGGCCAAGCTCGAAGAAATTTTGCCCGAAGCCTTCGCCGTCGTGAAGAACGCCTGCCGCCGGATGTGCGGTCAGGACGTCATTGTGCGCGGGCATCCGCTGCGTTGGGAAATGGTTCCGTTCGACGTGCAGTTGATTGGCGGCATGGGGCTTCATCGCGGGTTCATCGCAGAAATGGCGACGGGCGAAGGCAAGACGCTCGTGGCCACGATGCCCGTTTACCTCAACGCCCTCACCGGACGCGGCGTTCACGTCGTGACGGTCAATGATTACCTTGCGGCGCGTGACGGCGAATGGATGGGCGCGGTCTATAAATTTCTCGGTCTCACGGTCGGTTGCATTTTGCACGATCAAGATCCGCGCACGCGCCGCGAGCAATACGGCTGCGACATCACTTACGGCACGAACGCCGAGTTTGGTTTTGATTATCTGCGCGACAACGGCATGGCTCGCCGCAAGGAGGAGCAGGTGCAACGCGGGCATTACTTCGCCATCGTGGACGAAGTGGATTCCATCCTCATTGACGAGGCACGCACACCGCTCATCATCAGCGGTCCGGCGGTGCATACGTTTGATGACCAATACGGCCAATATAAACCGCAGGTCGAAGGCGTCGTGCGCGCGCAGGAAAAACTTTGTGCCCGTTTCCTCACCGAAGCCGAGGCGCTCATCAAAAAACTTCATCCGACCGACGGCACTGCGGTGCAGAACGCCGACGCGCTTGAGAACGAAATCGGCCTCCTCCTCTTCCGCGTGAAAGTCGGCCAACCGAAGGTCGAAGGTTTGGCGCGCTTGCTGGAGAATCCCGAAAATCTCCGGCTCATGAACACCGCCGAGCTTTCGCTTCACGCCGACCAATCGAAGAAGGAACTCTACGCCGAGAAAGAACAGTTGCTCTTCGCCATTGACGAGAAGAGCCACGAAGCCGACCTCACCGAGAAGGGCCGCAATTTCCTCGGCGGCAAAGACGCCGACGCCTTCATGCTGCCCGACCTCACGACGGCGTTGCACGAAGTGGACGCGGGCGCGGAAGCTGACGTGCGCAAACGCATGGAGGCCAAAGCCAAGATTCAAGCCGACTACGAGACCAAGGCGCAGCGCATCCATTGCATCGCGCAGTTGCTCAAGGCCTACTCGCTTTACGAGAAAGACGTGCAATACGTCGTGCAGGACAACAAAGTCATCATCGTGGACGAGAACACCGGACGCCTCATGACCGGGCGTCGTTGGAGCGACGGTTTGCATCAAGCCGTCGAGGCGAAGGAAGCCGTCGCCATCGAGCGCGAGACGCAAACGCTCGCGACCATCACCATCCAAAACTATTTCCGTCTCTACACCAAACTCGCGGGTATGACCGGCACGGCGGAGACCGAAGCCACGGAGTTTTTCGACATCTACAAACTCGGCGTGCTCACCATCCCCACGAACAAGCCGAACATCCGCAAAGACAAAAACGATTCCGTCTACAAAACCAAGCGTGAGAAATTCAACGCCGTCGTGAAGGAAATCAAAGAGTCCCATGCCGCCGGACGCCCCGTCCTCGTCGGCACCATTTCCGTGGACTCCAGCGAAATGCTTTCGCGGATGCTCAAGAAAGAAGGCCTCATCCATTCCGTCCTCAACGCCAAGTATCACCAGCAAGAAGCCGAGATTGTCTCGCGCGCCGGCCAACGCGCCGCCATCACCATCGCCACCAACATGGCCGGGCGCGGCACGGACATCAAACTCGGCGCGGGCGTCAGCGAAGCAGGCGGCCTGCACGTGCTCGGCACGGAACGCCACGAATCCCGCCGCACCGACCGCCAGTTGCGCGGCCGCTGCTCGCGGCAGGGCGACCCCGGTTCCTCGCACTTCTACATTTCCCTCGAAGACGATTTGATGCGCCTGTTCGGCAGCGAACGCATCGTCAAATACATGGAGAAACTCGGCCTCGAAGAAGGTCAGGAACTCGAAGCTGGCCTCCTCAACAGCTCCATCCAACAAGCGCAGAAACGCGTCGAAGGCCACAACTTCCAAATCCGCAAACGCACGCTCGAATACGACGACGTGATGAACAAACAGCGCGAAGTCATCTACGGCTTCCGCAACGAAGTCATCAACGCCGACGACGTGCGCGACCGCCTCATGGACATCATGG
>JBJOPC010000126.1:0-15040 GCA_046050965.1 Verrucomicrobiota bacterium
GCGCTGAAAGCGTCTCTGCTTCCAGAAGTGAATTTCTCCGCTTACTTTCGCGCACTCGCACAAAACAGTCATACGGGACGATTGGTGGAACTCAACCAATTTATCGTCGGGCGTCTCTCTCTGGTCAAGCCGGACAAGAATAGGGGCAATGATGCATCGAAAATCAGCCCGCCTTTTGGACTCATTCCTAAAAACGGCGGTGAAATGCCCAAGGGCAACACCAGCCAAGGCGGACAAAGGAGCGGCGATGGCATTAAAGAAACATTTCATCGTGTGAGATTAGTCTGTTTCCTCCGGCAGGCAAGTCCGGCGCATCCCTCCCAAACTGATTTTGGCAGCGGCAGTTTTTCTCGCCGAGCGCCAGCGGCGCGGCATCTTTGTAGAATCCGCATCCACCTTGCCAATTTCGGCACAACGGCGTAACCCTGTAATCAAAGGAGAGGATTGATCTGAACGCCGCCTGACGGTGAAAAAAGTCGTTGCTCCGTTTTACGGCCAAGACTAGATTGCGCCGCCAACGGAACCGCCTCCGCTGTTATGACCAAGCCAAATCAATCCTCGAAGCCTGCCAGCGCACCTGCCTACCCGGATAAAACCACTGGCAGTGAAGCCGCCGCTGCGGTTCGCAAACAGGCCAATAACTGGTCAGAAGAGAAGCGGGCTAAACTGTTCGAGCAGGGGATGCAAATCATCTATGGCGGCACCGGTCCCGCAACGGCCAAGGTTCGCGCTTGATACGAACGTCTTGATTGATCTGGGCGAAGGGCTTCCTTTCGCGCAGCGGTTTCTCGGCACTTTCCGCAATCAAGGGCTGATAGTTCCGCCCACCGTGATTCAAGAATTGGTTCACATCGCTACCACGAACCATCCGGCCCAGAAATACGCAGGCATCGCACTGGTCAATATGCGGCGCTGGAACATTGAGCCGCGCGACTTGGTGGCTGTGGGGCATGGCATCACCGAAGTGAGCGCGCAGAAACTGATAGCCTCGGGCATCCTGCCGGACGGGGAATTGAACGATGGACTAATTGTGGTGGAAACTTCCTTGCTAGGCGTGCCGTCGCTGATCACTTCTGACAAGCATTTGCTCATGATCAACCCAGTGCAGTTGGCGCAGAAGTTAAATGAATTTCATCTGGCTCCGGTCAGCATTTATCACCCACGGAATTTTTTGTAAACGTCAGAATAATTTCACTCACGCACGGTGACGTAGGCTAAAGTCCGCATTCGTCCAATTGGTGGAGCGCCAGCGGCGTAGGAGCAACCTCAAAGCGTAGCCGCCGACATAGTCGGCGCATATTTTCCCCTCCGCCGCGCACGAGCAAACGTAACGGTGTGCGCCGACTCATGTCGGCGGCTACGGGGTCGTCCAGACGCGTGGCGGAACTCCTCCGACACGCGGAAGAACCGTCCAGCCATGCGGAGGAACCGCTCCGTCACGCGTCGGAGGTGCGCCGCCATGCGGATGAGCGGTTCCGCCGGGCGTCAATTGACGTCAGCAATTCTGTGTTTCATCGGTGGCAAAAAAGAACGACCTTCTTTTCGGGAGGCCGTTTGGCTTTTTGGATTGATTGGACGGTGCTGCTGCGCCGCTCATTTAGTGGCTGACCGGCAGGTCAGCCCTACCGTTTTACGCCGCGACTTTTTGCCGACGGATGATGCCGGCCAAGGCGCGGAGGGAATCGTTCACGGTGGCGGCGTTGGAAAATACTTTAGCCACGTCCGGTGCCAAGACGACGACGTTGGTGCCGCGCTGGTAACGGCGGGAATGTTTGCCGCGCACTCCGCGCGAGAAATCATATTCCGGTTGCGGGTCTTGGTCGGCTGATTTAGCGGCTGGCTGCTTCATAGTATTTCCTTTCACGCCGACTTGCGAGCCGGGCACTGATGATGCGGATATTGTCGCCGCGTTCGGTGTGGACGACAACCAATAATCTTTCCCGGTGCGAGCGCCCCAAAATTATGTAGCGGCTTTCGTTTTGCGAATGGGCTGGGTCGGGAACCGTGAGGGACGCGGCATCGCCGAAAACCGTGGTGGCTTCCGGGAAGCTGATGGCGTGCTTGGCCAGATTGGCTCTGGCTTTGTTGGCATCCCATTCAAACGTCAGCATGGATGAAGTTTGAATGGGATGCGGCGATTGCTGCAAATAAAAAAAGACGGCGCCAGCTGCGGAAAGAAAAAAACCGCTGCGGCTTTTCACCACAGCGGTTTGGTTGGCGTAGAAAATTATTTCACTTCGAGCGTGAAATCGGCGGCGGCATTGCCAGCGGTCACGTCCACTTCTTTGTCCACGCCGGTGGGCGCGGCTTTGCGGTGCAGGGCGGTGACGGTGTATTTGCCAGCCGGCACGCCTTTGATGGTGAACTTGCCGTCTTTGTCGGTCACGGCGAAGTAGGGGCTGTCCACGACGGTGACCCACGCGAACATCCACGGATGCACGTCGCATTTGAACTTGAGGAAGTTTTCCGCCTTCGCGAACGAGAAGCTCAAGTCGGAGCCGCCTTGCATCTGCGCCTTGTTGATTTCTTCGTTGCCCGCGATGGTCGGCTGCGTGTGGACGTTATGCAACGCGGGGTCGGAGTTTTTCACGGTGATGGTCTGGCCGGTCTGCACGGCGACAATCTGCGGCGCGTATTGGCAACCTTTTTGATCCAGCAACATCGCCGGAGCCGCCGCGCCTTTGGATTGACCGGAAATTTTCACCATCACGATAGCGTCAGCCAGCGCGCCGTTTGCGCCGACGTTGAAGAAATGCGTCGTGGGCGGTGTGCTGTAGGACTTGCCGCAGGTGGCGTCGTCTTTGAGCGGGGTAATTTCTTTTTCAGCGGGCGGCGTGCCTTTGAGCGTGACCGTGCCGGTGATGTCCGCCGCGAACGCGACGTGGAACGAGGCCGCGAGCGCGACCACGGTGAGGAGTGTGAGTTTTTTCATAAAATAATTTTCCAACAACTGCGAGCGAAACTAGCAGCCGTCGCGATTCGTCGCAAGCGCAGGCGCGCAGGTTTCAGGCGCGCTGCTGCGGGGGTTGACGGCGGCTAATCGGGGGAAATTCATTTTAACACGCCCGGCGCAAAGCTACACCCGGCCCAAGCTCATCCGCAGATTCCACAGATTGACGCAGATTATTTCCCACATCTGCGAAAATCTGTGAAATCTGCGGATGAATTCCCGCCACCACCCACTTTAGATTTATTCTAAATCTTTACTTGGCGGTCGCCGCCGCTAAATTGTCCGCCCGTGCGCCTGAACGCCCAACTCAAAACCGACCGCCATCTCAACGAGAAATTGGCGTCGGGCGGCTTTCGCTTCACGCCGCAGCGGCGCGCGGTCTACGACGTGTTGCTGCACAAGCGCGACCATCCTACGGCGGAAGAAGTTTTCATCCGCGCGAAGAAGGCCATGCCGGAAATTTCTCACGCGACGGTCTACAACTGCCTCGGCGCGCTCGTCGAAAGCGGTCTCGCGCGGCAAGTTCAGCTTGAGCGCGGCGCGACGCGGTTCTGCCCCAACATGGAGGAGCACTGCCATTATTTCTGCGATTCGTGCGGCGAAGTTTTTGACGTGGCGTTGCCCACGGATTCTTCGGCCATGCCCAAGCCGCGCGGGTTTCAAGTGGATCATTACGACATCGCGGTTCACGGAGTTTGCGCCGAATGCGCGCGGAAAAAATAATTTCTCATGAGCACAGCCACCGAAACCATCGAAGATTTGGTCAAGACGGAATACAAATACGGCTTCGTCACCGACGTGGAGACGGAATCCGCGCCGCCCGGCTTGAGCGAGGACACCATCCGCCTCATCTCGCAGAAGAAGAACGAGCCGACGTGGCTGACCGACTGGCGCATCAAAGCCTATCGCCATTGGCTCACGATGCCCGAACCGACGTGGCAATTCGTCAAGTATCCGCCGATTAATTTTCAGGACATCACCTATTTTTCGCAGCCCAAGCCGCAAGCCAACGCGCCCAAAAGCTTGGACGAAGTTGACCCGAAGCTGCTGGAGACTTACGAGAAGCTCGGCATTCCGTTGCGCGAACGCGGGCGGCTCGCCGGCGTGGCGGTGGACGCCATCTTTGATTCCGTTAGCGTCGGCACGACGTTCCGCAAGGAATTGGCGGAGAAGGGCGTGATTTTCTGTTCGTTCACCGAGGCGGTGCATGACCATCCCGAACTCGTTAAAAAATATCTCGGCTCGGTCGTGCCTTACACGGACAACTATTACGCCGCGTTGAACTCCGCCGTTTTCACCGACGGTTCGTTCTGCTACATCCCCAAGGGCGTGAAGTGCCCCATGGAACTTTCCACTTACTTCCGCATCAACGCGGCGAAATCCGGCCAGTTTGAGCGCACGCTCATCGTGGCCGACGAAGGCGCGAGCGTGAGCTACCTCGAAGGCTGCACCGCGCCGATGCGCGACGAAAACCAGTTGCACGCCGCCGTGGTGGAACTCGTCGCGCTCGACACGGCGTCCATCAAATATTCCACCGTGCAGAACTGGTATCCCGGCGACGAGAACGGCGTGGGCGGCATTTACAATTTCGTGACCAAGCGCGGCCTGTGCAAAGGCAAAAACTCGCGCATCACGTGGACGCAAGTCGAGACCGGCTCGGCCATCACTTGGAAATATCCGAGTTGCATCCTGCTCGGCGAAGGCTCGAAGGGCGAATTTTATTCCGTCGCCGTGGTGAACAATATGCAGCAGGCCGACACCGGCACGAAGATGATCCACATCGGCAAGAACACGAGCAGCACGATTATCTCGAAAGGCATTTCCGCCGGGCGCGGGCAAAACAGTTATCGCGGCCTCGTGGAGATCCGCAAGAGCGCGGCGAACGCGCGCAACTTCTCGCAGTGCGACTCCATGCTCATCGGCGCGAAGTGCGGCGCACACACGTTTCCGTATATCGAAGTGAAGAACACAACGGCGTCGGTGGAACACGAAGCGTCCACGTCGAAGATTGGCGAGGACCAGATTTTTTATTGCAACCAACGCGGCATCGAAACGCAGGACGCGGTCAACATGATCGTGAACGGCTTTTGCAAAGAAGTGTTCAAGGAACTCCCGATGGAATTCGCCGTCGAAGCGCAGAAACTTTTGGGCGTGAGCCTCGAAGGCAGTGTCGGCTGATTAAAACAGCCACAGATGCACACAGATTAACACAGATAAAAAGTTCTGATTTTCCAGTCGGAATCTGTGTTTCATCTGTGAAAATCTGTGGCTAAAAACAATTTTACATGAGCAAGCAACCTATTCTCGAAATCAAAAACCTCCACGCCGGCGTGGAGACCAAACCAATCCTCAAAGGCTTCAACCTCACCATTTATCCCGGTGAAGTCCACGCGCTGATGGGCCTCAACGGCTCCGGCAAAAGCACCCTCGCCGCGATTCTCGCTGGCCGCGACGGTTACGAGGTCACGCAAGGCACCGTGAACTATCTCGGCAAAGACTTGCTCGAACTCGACCCCGAAGAACGCGCCCGCGAAGGCGTGTTCCTCGCGTTCCAATATCCCGTCGAGATTCCCGGCGTGAACAGCACCTACTTCCTCAAGGCCGCGCTCAACGAACTCCGTAAACACAAAGGCCAACCCGAACTCGACGCCATCGAATTTCTCGCCCTCGTGAAGGACAAAATGAAGCTGCTCGAATTGAAAGACGATTTGCTCAAGCGTTCCGTCAACGAAGGCTTCTCCGGCGGCGAAAAGAAACGCGCCGAGATTTTCCAGATGGCCGTGCTCGAACCCCGCCTCGCCATCCTCGACGAGACCGATTCCGGCCTCGACATCGACGCGCTCAAGACCGTGTCCAGCGGCGTGAACAAACTCAAGCGCGCCGACTCCGCGCAACTCGTCATCACCCACTACCAACGCCTGCTGAACTACATCATCCCGGACTTTGTCCACGTGATGGCCGATGGCCGCATTGTGAAATCCGGCGGCAAAGAACTCGCGCTCGAACTCGAAGCCCACGGCTACGAACACATCGTGAAACAGGGCTGACCCGCGCTGGTTTTCCTGCTGCGCCGTAGCCCAGCGAAGGCGGGTATCCGTGGTTAAAGAACCCAATCCGGCACACCTTGCGGAGGTTTGCGCTGCTGCGCTTTTTAGCAGCAAAAACCCAATGTTTACCGCAAAAACAGATGCGAGGGAACGGCTGCCACCCATTCGTTCGTCGGGGATGAACGTGTTTTCGCCATTCCCGTTCATATTTGGTTCAGGGATTTATAAAATTTCCTCGATTAAAGCCGCAATTGCGCGAGCTACTTTCAAACGTATTTGGGTCGTGTGGGTATTTGAGCAGTGGACTCCTGTTCATACTTAACGGAAGAAGCGCATTTAACACACCAAAAAAGCGAATCAAAAGCGCGCAAAGCACCCGCTCTATTCGCCCCGTGATCCGCGCTTGAGCCAGACCAGAATCAAACTGATGTCGGACGGGTTGACGCCAGAAATTCGCCCCGCCTGGCCGATGGTGAGCGGGCGGATTTTTTTTAACTTCTGCCGGGCTTCGGCACTCAAGCTGTGGACGGTGTCGTAGTCGAAGTCGGTTGGTATCTGTTTGTCGTCAAGCTTCTTTTGTCGGCCAATCTCGTCCACTTGGCGGTCAATGTAACCAGCATATTTCAAAGTGGTTTCGACCTGTCGTGTGACTTCTTCGGAGAGCGCGGGGTTCTGGTTGGGCAGGTCGCTGTATTGCGTTTCCGGGCGACGGAGCAATTGCGCGAGCGTTTCGGTGCCGACGCGGGTGGTCTCTAGTCGGGCAATCTCGGCATTGATCTGCGCGACCTTTTTCTGAGTCACGGCCAAGCGCGCGCTGGAGAGCAGCCCAATTTCGTGGCCGAACGCGGATAAACGCAAATCGGCGTTGTCTTGCCGCAGGGTCAGACGATGTTCGGCGCGCGAGGTGAACATCCGATAGGGTTCGACCGTGCCTTTGGTGACCAAATCATCAATCAACACGCCGATGTAGGCTTGGTCGCGCTGCAGCACGATGGGGGATTTGCCCTGTGCTTTCAACGCGGCGTTGACGCCCGCCACCAAACCTTGCGCAGCCGCTTCTTCGTAGCCCGAAGTGCCGTTGATCTGACCAGCGAGGAAAAGGTTGGCGCAGACTTTAGTTTCAAGCGTGGGTGAAAGCTGGGTGGGGAAAGCAAAATCGTATTCCACCGCGTAGGCGGGTCGGAGAATCTCGGCGTTCTCGCAGCCGACGATGGAGCGCACCATCTGCACCTGCACTTCGAACGGAAGGCAGGTAGAAAAGCCGTTGACGTAGATTTCGTCGGTCTTGACACCTTCTGGCTCGAGGAAAATTTGCTGCTGCTGTTTTTCCGGGAAGCGAACGATTTTGTCTTCAATCGAAGGACAGTAGCGCGGCCCGACGCCCTCAATAACCCCAGAATACATAGGGGATTTGTGGATATTCGCGCGAATGACACACGCCGTCGCCTCCGTGGTATGCGTGATGTAGCAATCAATCTGCTTGCCCACCTCACCCAGAACCGAGCCGGTCGGAAACTCACTCGCCTTGCCGTTTTGTTCCACATGGAACAATTCGTCTTTCCAGTGGCTGAAGTAAGGAACTGGGGTGTCGCCGGGTTGGGGAGTGGTCTTACTGAAATCGATGGTTTTTTTAAGCAGGCGGGGCGGGGTGCCGGTCTTGAGGCGGCCAAGTTCAAGACCGATTTCCTTTAGCGACTCGGAAATACCGTGGGTGGCGGATTCCCCGGAGCGGCCGCCTGCCTTTTGGTTGTCGCCGATGTGCAAAAGCCCCTTCAAGAACGTCCCGGTGGTGATGACGACGCATTTTGAAAGGAAGCGGACGCCAAGTTCGATTTCCACCCCAGCCACCACGCCATTGTCGTGAACAATCCGACTCGCCTGACCTTGCTTGATGTCGAGGTTTTCCTGCCGCTCGCAGACCAATTTCATGCGAAATTGATAAGCTTTCTTGTCGCACTGCGCGCGCGGCGCCCAAACCGCCGGGCCGCGGCTCTTGTTGAGCATTTTGAATTGGATGCCGGTCAGGTCGGTGGCAATGGCCATTTCGCCGCCCAGCGCATCAATTTCCCGGACCAGATGCCCCTTGGCCTGCCCGCCAATCGCGGGATTGCACGACATCTGACCGATGGTATCGGCATTGGTGGTCAAAAGCAGTGTCTGACACCCCATTCGCGCCGCCGCCAATGCGGCCTCAACCCCGGCGTGTCCCGCCCCGACGACGATGACGTCGAATTGTTTTGGGTAAACGAACATCCTATGGCTTCCTGAACTTCACTTCGCTCGGCCCGCCTTGGCCGTCTTTGGCCAACTTGCCGTTGGCCGCGAGGTGTCGGCAGACCATAAATACGGTTTCCACTTCGTCTGGCTGGCTGATGCCGCGCGCGATTTGCTCGGCGGTGTTTCCGGCTTGCGCGGATTTATCGGCGAACGCCAAAATCTTTTGTTGGATTTGGATTACCGTCTCAGCGGCCTTCTTTCCGGCTTCAACACCGGGCTGGTGGTAGGCATTGACGTTGATTAACGACGCATAAAAACCAACCGCGCGCTCAAAGAGCGCAATCAAAGCCCCGACCGCTTGCGGCGTGACCTCATCAATTGTGATCGTGATGGATTCGCGATTGTTTTCAAACAACGCCTGTCGCGTGCCTTGAAAAAACCCGGACAAATAATCACCGCTAGTGATGGCGTCCTGGACTGGAGTTGAAGTTCCATTGCGGTCGCGTAGAACTTCCACGAACACTGCAAAATAATTGTTTAATCCATCTCTTAACTGTTGTATGTAAGAATGTTGGTCGGTTGCACCTTTGTTGCCATAGACCGCGATTCCTTGATTCACAACCTTACCATCGCGGTCACTGGCTTTGCCAAGCGATTCCATGATGAGTTGTTGCAGATATTTGGAGAACAGTTCCAGCCGATCTTTGTAGGGTAGAACGACCATGGCTTTGCTTCCCACTCCACCCGTGGCGTGAAACCACGCCAACGCCAACAGTGCGGCGGGGTTTTGGGCGATAACTTTGCCGCGACTGACAATATCGGCTGATTTTGCTCCATCTAAGATACCTTTAACGTCGAAGCCTTGTAGCTTTGCGGGTAAAAGACCAACGCCAGACAATTCGCTGGTTCGGCCACCAACCCAATCCCACATGGGAAATCGCTGAATCCAGTTGTTCTTCTCGGCGTATTGGTCTAACTGGCTGCCAACTCCCGTGATGGCTACCGCGTGGTTGGCAAAATTCAACCCAGCCGCCTTGTAAGCCAGTTCAGCCTCCACCATGCCGTTGCGAGTTTCTTTGGTGCTGCCGGATTTGGAAATGACCATCGCAAGGGTTTTATCAAGCGCGCCGTCGAGCTGATCCAGCACCCGGTCCATGCCATCCGGGTCGGTATTATCGAAGAAAAAGACGCGCATCTTGTCATGCTTCGGGCTACCGAGCGCATTGGCCACGAATTGCGGCCCCAAAGCCGAGCCGCCGATGCCGATCACCAGCACGTTTTTGAACGGGCCACCCGCTCCTTGAATCTTTCCGGCGTGAACCAACCCCGCGAACTTCTCAATCTCTTCCAAGTTCTGCTCAATCTCGCGGCGGATTTCCGGCGTTGGCGCGAGCGCGGGATTGCGCAGCCAATAGTGACCGACCATGCGTTGTTCGTCGGCATTGGCGATGGCACCTTTTTCGAGCGCGGCCATCTCGGCGAAGGCCGCTTGCATCCGAGGTTCCATCTTGGCGAAGAAATCATCGGCGAAACTGACGCGGCTGATGTCCAGCGTGAGGTTGATGGTCGGAAATTCCCGGCAGTGTTGGACGAAGCGTTGCCACTGCGCTGCTTTGGTTCGGTTCATGGTTCGGTTGGGTTGCGCTGGAGCGTGAGTATTCCAGAACGCGGATGTTGTCGTTTAATCCGACAAGCGCGCCAGAAAAAAATGAGAAGTCAAAGAAACGCCATGTGCGCTCACCCGCCCGCCACGATTTTCACGATCTCCAGTCGGTCGCCCGCGTGGAGTTGGCGGCGGGAAAACTCCGACGGCGCGACGGCCTCGCCGTTGTGCTCCACCACCACGCTGCGCGGCAGAAGTTTTTGCGCCACGAGAAATTCTTCCAGCGTGCAAGGCAGCTTGGCGGCGGTGGCTTGGCCGTTGGCGGTGACGAGGTTCATTCAGTTCAGGTCAAAGTAAGCAAACTCACCTCCGGTGGGCAATTGAAACGCACGCCGTGCAGGTTGCCCACGCCGCGCGTGATGTGAATCCAGCGGTCGTCCCAGCGATGCAGCCCTTCCACGAACCTCATGTCCTCGACCGGCGCGAACGGTGTGCCGAGCAGCGGCAACCGGAGTTGCCCGCCATGCGTGTGGCCGCACAGCATCAAGTCCCACGCGACCGTTCGCACCAGTTCCTTTGAGTCGGGATTGTGCGACAAAACCACCGTCGGCGCAACCGGCGCAGCGGTAGGAAACGCAAGTTGCGGCTGAATTTCCTTCGCCCACAAATCACCCAAACCTACGAGCGTCAAATCCCAGTCCGCGACCCGCACCGTCCGCGCGGCGTTGTGCAGCAACTCCACGCCGCTGCCTGCCAACAGGTCGCGCACCGCCCGCGTATCCGCGTAGCCGCCCGCGCGCGCCGACCAACTGCCGCCGTCGTGATTGCCGAGGCAGGCGAACGTCGGCGCGCTCGCCGCGAGCGGGCGCAGGATTTTTCCGTAAGCCACGAATTCACTAAAATGGCTCGTGATGAAATCGCCGGTGAGACAAATCAAATCCGGCTTTTCGGCTAACCCCAGCCGAATCGCTTCGGCGATGAAATCCAAACTCACGAACCGCGACGCATGAAAATCCGAAAGTTGGAGCAGCTTCAGCGGCGCGCGTCCGGCGGACTTGGACACCTTGACCGTGTGCCGTCCCACGCCCAGCCAGTGCGGTTCCACGCAGCGCGTGTAGCCGATACCGCCCACGCCGCCTGCGCCCAGCAGGCCAACTGCCGCGAGAAATTTCCGGCGTGAGAATTTTTTCCTGAGTTGGTTCATCGGAGTTGAGAACCATAGCGCAACCGGCGCGTTCAATTTTAACTCACGTCGTCAGTGCCGCGTCCCAATCCTTCCACACCGGTTCGTAGCCGAGGCGTTGGATGAGTTGCGCCACTTCGGCGGGCGAACGTTCGTCGGCGATGTTGAACTGGCCGGTGGCGTTCGTGGCGTTGCCCGCTGTCGCCGCCCATTCGCTGGAACCGGCGGCGAGTTCCACGATTTTGCCGCGCACGGTCTGGTGGATTTTTTCTTTGCCCGCGCCCGTGTAACCGCCGGGTTCCGTGTGGCTGCCCGCGCTCGCCATCGTGATGCCCAGCGGGAAAAGCCCGTCGCGCAACTTCGCTGGCTCGCGCGTGGAAAGCACGAGGCCCACGTCCGGGAACATCAATCGAAACGCGCACACGAGCTGCACCAGTTCGCGGTCGGACAGCAACGTGAGCGGCTGAAATTCGCCCGCGCACGGACGCAAGCGCGGCAGCGAAATCGTGACCTGCGCCTTCCAACAATTACGCAGCAGAAAATCCGCGTGCGCCGCCACGCTCAACGCTTCGAGTCGCCAGTCTGCCAGTCCAAAAAGCGCGCCGATGCCCAGCCGACGAAAGCCCGCGGCGTAGGCGCGCTCCGGCGTTTCAAGTCGCCAATCGAAATTTTTCTTCGGCCCGGCGGTGTGCATCTGGTCGTAAATCGCGCGGTCGTAAGTTTCCTGATACACCACGAGTCCGTCCGCACCCGCCGCGACGAGCGGACGATACTCCTCCGTCTCCATCGGCCCGACTTCGAGCGACACGCTGGGGATTTCCGCGTGCAACGCCGCGACGCACTCGGCCATGTAGCCGTTGGAAACAAACTTCGGATGTTCGCCCGCCACGAGTAAAATATTTCTGAAACCCTGCGCCGCGAGCGACCGTGTTTCACGCATGACTTCTGGCACGGAGAGCGTGACGCGCAAGATGGCATTGTCCCGCGAGAAGCCGCAGTAGGCGCAGTTGTTAATGCACTCGTTGGACAAGTAGAGCGGCGCGAAGAGGCGGATGGTTTTGCCGAAACGTTGCTGCGTGATTTGCTGCGAACGGCGGGAAAGCGGTTCCAGCAATTCGCCGGCAGCGGGCGAAATCAGCGCGGCGAAATCAGCGAGCAAAAGTTTTTCTTTGCCCAGCACCGCGCGGGCGTCGGCCATAGAAGTCTGCAACGAGCGCGCAACGAGCGACGACAGCGGCAACGAATTAAATTCAGCGACAAAACTCACGCGAGCAGTCTAGCCCCGCCGCCTGCGAAGTCGAGACGCGCCGTTTGGAGTTCCGCCTTTAGGCGGTTCGGTTGAGCCACCAGCCCGAGCCGCCAAAAGGCGGAACTCCCAACGGCTCTTACTGCGTGAGTGTCCACACGCCTTGCCACTCGGCCATGCCCTCGCACCAATACCACGCTTCCTCGCTGACCGTGCCGGCGGCGAGAAACTCCCGGACTTGTGTGCGCGTGAACGGCCCGGAGCGCTGGCTGTTGTGCGCGAGATAAATCTCCGCCGCTTCGCTGACCGCCGGGCGCGTGGGCGTCGGCTGCGGGCGCGTTTCGGTCACGATGATTTCCTCGTCATCGTCCGTGTCCGCGCGGCGCATCAGGCCACGCGACCACAGCAGTTTCACCAGCAGAATCATCAGCGCGCCGCCCACAAATCCGCCGACGTGCGCGCCGAACGCCGTGCCGCCGCCATGATGGTTGCGGGTTAAAAACGCGCTCGCCAAGTCTTTCAAAAACCAGAACGACATCACGAGCCACGTCGGCGAAAAGAATTCGCCGTTGAAGAGCCGGAAGAAAAAAAAGAACCATTTGAATTCAATTTTACTGCGGAACATCAGCAGCGCGAACGCGCCCATGCACGCGGAGATCGCGCCCGACGCGCCGACGAGCATGATGGTGGAATGAAAATGCGCGGGCGCGAACGCAACGTAGGCGAAGTCCGCCGCCAATCCGCCGAGCAGATAGAACAACAGGTATTGCCAGCGTCCCATCATGTCTTCCACCGGCGAGCCGAAGAGGAACAGGTAAATCATATTGCCGATGAGGTGCAGCCAGCCGCCGTGAACGAACAACGACGTGACCCAGCAAAACCACGGCGACGTCGCCGGCACGAGGCCGAGGCGGAAATACCAGAAGCCGTCGGCGTCCGCCGCCGACTCGAACGGCGCATGAAAAAGTCCCGCGAAGAAGAGCAGCACGTTCAGGCCGATGAGGGAAAAAGTGACGACCGGGTAGCGGTTTGCCCGGTAATCAACGCCGATGGGAATGAGGAAAAACATTCGTCAGTGCGGGTATGTGCGCACAATGGCGAAAGGGTCGCGAGGTGTCCAACGCAAATTGATTTGCCCCCGCTCGAAGTTCCGCCTTCAGGCGGTTCGGCGAAACTCAACTTGCCCGAGCCGCATAAATGCGGAACTCCGAGCAATGGCTTCAGTGCATCAGTGCTTCACCACTTTTTTCGCCGCGCGGTTTTGGAAAAATTGATCCGCCAGCACGCCGATGAGGACGACTGAACCCATGACCGCGAAGTTCAACGAGCTTTGGATGCCCAGCAGGTTCACCAGATTTTGCAGCACTTGCAGCAACGCCGTGCCGATGAGGATGCCGATGATGGAGCCTTCGCCGCCGCGCAAACTGCAGCCGCCCAGCACCGCCGCCGCGATGCCGTAGAGTTCGTAGAAATTGCCGTGGTTCGAGGCCGAGACGGAGTTTGTGTAGAACGCGAGCAGCACGCCAGAAATGCCCGTGAGCAAACCCGCGATGACGTAGGTGCTGGCGATGACGAGCCGGGTGTTGATGCCGGAGAACCGCGTCGAGTCCTCGTTGCGCCCGACCGCCAGCAGGTAGCGGCCAAACACCGAGCGGTGCAGCACGAACCACATGATGATGGCCACGACGAGGAGAATGGTGAACGGATTCGGTAGGCCAAAAACATGATGGCCGCTCGCGAGGTGTTGCAGCGTCTCGAAGCCTTCGGAATCGCCGAAGCCTTTGGTGTTGTCGCCGGAAATGTAGCGCGCCACGCCGCGATAAATCAGCAGGCCGCAGAGCGTGATGATGAACGGCTGGATTTTCATCCGTGTAATCAACGTGCCGTGAATCAAGCCGAGCAGCATCGGCAAAGCAATCGCCGCCGCGACCGCCAGCGGCCACGACCAATGCCACTCGCGCAGCATCATCGGCAGCAACACGCCGCTCAACGCGAACATCGAGCCGACCGACAAATCAATGCCGCCCGTGATGATGACCAAGCCTAGCCCGATGCTGAAGATGCCGAAGATGCCGACGATGTTGGCGGTGTTCGTGAGGTTGGCTTCTGAGAGAAAGCGCGGGTTCTTCAATGTGGTTGCCACGCACAGCGCGATGAGCAGACTAAAAATGCCGAGTTCTTTTTTCATTATTAAAAATCAATTCACAAACGCCGGCTTCGCCGCCCCGATTTCTTTGCCGACGGCGAGTTGCATGACGTTCTCTTCCTTGCAGGCGTCGCGTTCCAGCACGCCGGTGATGCGGCCCTCGTGCATCACGGCCACGCGGTCGCTCACGTTCAGGACTTCTTCCATGTCGGAGCTGATCATCAGAATCACCGCGCCGTTGTCGGCCAGTGCGCGCATGATTTTGTAAATCTCCGCCTTCGCGCCCACGTCAATGCCGCGCGTCGGCTCGTCGAGAATCATCACCTTGGGCGACATCGAAAGCCATTTGCCGAGCACGACTTTCTGCTGGTTGCCGCCGCTCAAGTTCAACACGCGCGTTTCGCAGCCGGGCGTTTTCACTTTGAGCGACGCGATTTGTTCGTTGGCAACTTTGCGTTCCTTGTCGCGGCTAATCATGAACAGCGACGTAAATTTTTCGAGCGACGGCAGCGTGGTGTTCTCGCGCACGGTCATGCTGGTGACGAGACCCTCGCCGCGCCGGTCTTCGGGGACGAGGTAGATGCCGTGGTCAATCGCGTTGCGCGCGGAATTAATTTTGACCGTCTCGCCGCCAATCGTGACTTCCGC
>JBJOPC010000127.1:0-3731 GCA_046050965.1 Verrucomicrobiota bacterium
TCGCTCATGTGGACAAAACACTCGCCGCGGTCCACGAGCGTTTGACGACGGAAATAAATTTCTGGTCCGACCGCTACATCAAACTTTCGGACGACAAAGCCGCTGGCAAAGAAATCGGCCCCAATCTGGACAACGTCCGGCGCACCATTGCCGACCTTGAATCGCGGCTCGCGGGTCGCAAAAAGGAACTCCAATCCATGCGGCATGTAACGTCCGCCACGCCGGTCGTGTTGAGCGGCGCGTTGGTTGTTCCCGCCGGACTGCTCCGAAAATTGCGCGGCGAAACCCCGCCACCCGACGCGACGGCAGCAATGTTTTCTGCCGACCCCGCCGCCCGCGCCCGCATTGAAAAGCTTGCGATGGACGCCGTCCGCCGCGTTGAGGAATCACGCGGTTGCCGGGTAATGGATGTTTCGGCGCAGAAATGCGGCTGGGATATTACCTCCTACCCGCAGGCCGTGGACGGCAAACAGCCGGAAGCCCGCCACATTGAAGTCAAAGGCCGCGTCAAAGGTGCAGGCACGGTGACGATCACCCGGAACGAAATGCTCTACGCCTTGAACCAGTCCGATAAATTTCTACTCGCCATCGTGCTTGTCGGCGAAGGCGATGCCGTGGAAGGCCCGTTCTACCTGCGCAACCCGTTCGACACCGAACCCGGCTGGGGCGTGTCTTCGGTGAATTACGAACTCAATGCGTTACTTGAACGCGCAGAAAAACTTTAATTGATGTCCCATCCCATTAAATCTCCCCGCAAACTCATTGAAGTAGCATTGCCGTTGGATGCCATCAACGCGGCCGCGGCGCAGGAAAAGACTGTCCGCCACGGACATCCAGCGAACTTGCATCGGTGGTGGGCGCGGCGACCTCTAGCCGCCGCTCGCGCGGTCATCTTCGCACAACTCGTAAACGACCCTAGCCACCAGCAGGGTGGTGGGTTCAAGTATGGGAAAAACAAGAAAGAAGCCGCTGCTGAACGGAAACGACTCTTCAAGATTGTCGAAGATCTTGTGCAATGGGAAAACACAAACAACGAGGAAGTGCTGGAGCGCGCGCGCGCGGAGATTCGCCGCTCATGGCGGGAAGTGTGCGAGTTGAACAAGAACCATCCACAGGCCGCTGAGTTATTCAATCCCGATAGTCTGCCTGCCCTGCACGACCCGTTTGCGGGCGGCGGAGCGATCCCGTTTGAGGCACAACGGCTGGGGCTCAAGGCTTACGCTTCCGACCTCAATCCAGTGGCCGTGCTCATCAACAAGGCCATGATTGAAATTCCTCCAAAATTCACCGGGCGCGCACCGGTTGGCCCTGAGAAATTGGAAAAGAAGAGGGATGGGAAGCTCGAAATACCCCAATCTTGGACAGGCATCACGGGGCTAGGAGAAGATTTACGCCGCTACGGTGCTTGGATGGGGGTAGAAGCTAAAAAACGAATCGGCCATCTCTATCCAAACATCGTAATTACTGGTGAAATGGCCGGCGAACGACCCGATCTGATGCCACTTGTTGGTCAAAGTCTGACCGTAATTGCGTGGGTCTGGGCACGAACAGTTGCAAGTCCGAACCCAGCTTTTTCGCACGTCAGGGTTCCTCTTGTCGCATCATTCATACTCTCCAACAAGCAAGGGAAGGAAGCGTATATTGAACCCTTCGTTGATGGAGACACCTATGGTTTCAAAGTTAAAACTGGGAAACCAGGTGTGTCCAAATGGGCAACCAGCGGGACCAAAGCATCTGGTTCTGGAAATCATTTCACCTGCATTCTTAGCGACACTCCTATCGCAACTGCTCACATCCGCTCAGAGGCAGTTGCCGGGAGGATTGGAACACGGTTGATGGCAATAGTTGCCGAAGGGAAGCGTGGGCGAATATACATAACACCGACACAACAAATGGAAGACGCGGCAATTGCTGCTACCCCAACATGGCGACCAGATGTCGAGTTCTTTGAGCGTGCGCTTGGTTTCCGAATTGGAAACTATGGTCTCAAACGCTGGTCTGATCTCTTCACACCACGCCAACTTGTCGCGCTTACGACCTTCATCGACCTTGTGCAGGAGGTAAGGACGCAAGCTGTAAAAGACGCTATATCTTCTGGATGGGCGGATGACGGCGTTTCATTGGATTCAGGAGGAAAATTGGCGACTGCATACGCAGATGCGCTCGCAGTCTATCTAACTCTGGTGGTCAGCAAATTGTCGGATTCAACGAACGCATTATGCCTGTGGGAGCCAGTCGCACAGTGTTCTCGCCAGTTGTTTGGCATGCAAATTATTCCAATGCGCTGGGACTTTGCTGAAGCAAATCCACTAAGCGACAGTTCGGGGAGTTTTGCGACCAATATCGAGATCAGTTTGCGAGCATTACAGTCCTTTCCAAGAACCCCTGCAAGCAGTGTTTCCCTCGCTGTGCAAGCAGACGCAGCTTCCCAAACAATATCAAAATGGAAAGTCGTCAGCACCGACCCTCCCTATTACGACAATATTGGATATGCCGATTTGTCTGATTTCTTTTATGTTTGGATTAGGCGGGCTTTAAGGCCGGTTTTTCCAAATCTCTTCGCAACGGTTACTGTTCCTAAAGAGGAAGAACTTGTAGCTACGCCAATTCGACATGGCAGCAAAGAGGGAGCCGAAGCCTTCTTCCTTGCGGGTATGGAACAGGCGATGCACAGAATTGCAGAGGAGTCTCATCCTGCGTTTCCTGCAACTTTTTACTATGCCTTCAAACAATCTGAATTGTCGAACAATGGAATTGCTTCGACGGGATGGGAAGCGTTTTTGGAGGCCGTCATTAGGGCTGGCTACCAGATATGTGGAACTTGGCCGATGCGAACGGAGCTAACTACAGCGTTGAAGACTACTAGAAACGCACTGGCTTCATGCGTTGTTCTCGTTTGCCGCAAGCGACCGGCGGCAGCGCTGACAGTTTCCCGCCGCGAGTTCATCCGCGAATTGAACGCTGTCCTTCCCGAGGCGCTCGACGAAATGACAAAAGGTTCCGGCGATGAGCGTTCACCCGTCGCGCCTGTGGATTTGTCACAGGCCATCATTGGGCCAGGAATGGCGGTATTCTCGAAATATGCCGCCGTGCTAGAGGCGGATGGCTCGCCCATGAGTATCCGCACCGCTCTCCAACTCATCAATCGGTTCTTGGCCGAGGATGATTTCGATGCCGACACGCAATTCTGCCTTCATTGGTTAGAGCAACACGGATGGACCGAAGGAGCTTTTGGCGATGCGGATACATTGTCGCGCGGCAAAGGCACCAGTGTTGACGGAATGAAAGAGGCTGGTGTTCTCAAAAGTGGCGGTGGTAAAGTCCGCCTGCTCAAATGGTCAGAATACCCGGAAGATTGGGACCCGCGCACCGACAAGCGCACACCCATTTGGGAAGCGTTGCACCAACTCATTCGCGCTTTCCGACAAGGTGGCGATTCGGCGTCTGGCTCGTTGCTCGCCGCGCTCGGCGGCAAGGCCGAGGCCGTGCGTCAGTTGGCCTATCGTCTTTATACGCTTTGCGAACGTCTCGGTCAGGCCGAAGATGCCCGCGCCTATAACGAACTTATCACGAGTTGGACAGGCATTGAATCCGCAGCAGCAGCAGCACCCAAAACCGCCGCGCAAGATTTGCCCGGCTTTGAAAGATAAAGGAACGCCATGCTAAAATCATTACATATCGAAAACCTTACAGTTTTTCCAAAAGCCGATTTCATATTCGGGAAAAATCTA
>JBJOPC010000128.1:0-3275 GCA_046050965.1 Verrucomicrobiota bacterium
GTGGCGATGAAACTGGACTGCGCGTCGCCGTCCACGCCGGAATCAAAAATGACCACCGGAATTCCTGCTGCGACGGTGTTCTCAACTTCCTTGCGCGAGGCTTTCTGGTTCAACGGCGCGAGCGCGATGCCTTGCACGAATCTCATGCACATGACCTTCGCACCCCGCTTGTCGCCGATGAGCCGCGCGAGTTCTTTGCCGCCGATGACACCGCCGTTGTGATTGTCCGTCGCGACGAAACTGGAATGCGCGTTGCCGTCCACGTTGGAATAAAAAATTACGACGGGGATCCCTGCCGCGACGGCGGCTTCGACTTGGCGCTTCATCGCCTTCTGATTGAGCGGCGCGAGGGCGATGCCTTTGACACCGAGGTTGACCATGTTCTCGATGATTTTATTTTGCTCGGCGATTTCGGTTTCCGTGACCGTGCCTTCCCACTTGAGCGTCACGCCGAGTTCAGCGGCGGCTTTCTTTGCACCGCCCGCGACAGTTTCCCAAAATTCACCGCCGGTGCTTTTCGGAATGGCGGCGAGGACAAGTTGCTCGGCGGCGAGCGCGGAAGTGGCGGCGAGCGCAGTGCAAACGGTGAGAACGAACAGCAGACGTTGGATTGGTTTCATAAAATCAGTTCGACGAACGGTGAATGTGTGCGTGTTTGTATGGGAATCCCGCGCGGTTGACAAGTTTCGTTGCAACTTGGGCAACAGCTGCCGCTCTAACCGCGCGGGTTCCGGCACGTTCACCGTGGAGAACTGATTTAGAAATCAAAACCAAAGATCAGCCGCACGTTCAGCTTCTCGTGGCCTTCGAGTTCGAGATGTGGGTTGTGGTCGGGATTGTTGCCGGTGAAGTTCGCGCCGTAGATTTGCGGCATCACGGACAGCGTGGCGAACCAGCTTTGGCGTTTGTAGTTCACGACCGGGCCGAGGTAGAGCGCGGTGTTTTGCCACTCGCGATATTCCGGCAGTTCATTGTGGTCGCGCGCCTCGAGGCCGATGGACCAACGCGCATTCAACTGCCGCGCCACGCCAAAGCTGGTTTCAAACTCGCCTTCCTTGCCGGCAAAATTCCGCGTCCACTCGGTCGCGTGCGTGAAGTTCAACGCCCAACGCCATTGCTCATAACGCTGACCAATTAAGATTTTCTCCTCCAATTCACAGTTGCTGCCATTCCACGTCGGCTCTAGATACAACGCCACGCCGACCTTGTGATCACGCGGGTTGACGACCTGAAAAATATTTTCCATCGAGAACCCCGTCTGCTCGAAGTGGCGCGTGCGGTCGCCCGTCGCGGGGTCGTTGAAATGATCGTATTGCTGGTTGAAGTAGAGCGAGACTTGATACTTATCCGTCACGCCATATTCCAACTCTGAGCGCAACTCAACCCGCGCGAAATCTTCCTGTCCCACCGCGCCGGTGCGGCCAGCGCGCAGTGTGACCGATTGCTCGAACTCGCGTTCGCCTTTGGGCGGGGTGCGTGGTTCGTAGGTGTAAGTGAAGAGCCGTTCGTCCGCCAGCGCGGCGGTGGCGACGAGACTGCAAGCAAGACCGAGGAACAGAGTTTGTTTTTTCATGCCGCGCAACGTGCCGGAAATTTCTACCACGCGCTAACGGTAGCTTGCGAAAGACTGTCGGTGGTTTGCGCCGAACGCTAGGCCGTTAACTCCGCCGTCCCTGCCAGATGTGCCACGCCAGCAGCACGGGCGAGGCGAAACCGAGCGCGCGGTGCGCCCAACTGGCGGCGGCGCGCCAGCGATCATCACCAAAGTAGTAGAGGCCGTAACCCGTCAGCACGAGCAGCGCGAGGACGGTAACGAAGCCCGCACCGTTGGTGCGGTTGCGACCGGATTGCCAGCCGCGTTTAACGTGTGTGGGAATTAAGATGCCGAGCGCAACGAGAAACGCCATGGCCGCCGCGCCGTGAATTTTGAGCAGCCACGGTTGGCAAGCGTCGAGTGTTTGCGCGGACACCCCGCCCTGCTCGACGAGCCAACCAGCTAAGACCCACAGCGCGCCGGACAAAAACAGCACGGACGTGACGGCGTAAAACCAGCGCCGGTGGCGGAGACTCAATTGGATGCCGCGACGTTTCATGCGGCGAGCATAAAAGCTTCGGCGGCGTATTTGGCGAGCAAGGTTTCCGCACGCACGGGGTCGTTCAGCACCACCTTGGTGAGCGCGTCGGCCAACCAACATTCGCGCGCGCACACAGTCACACTCACGCCGCCAGTGTGCGCGGCAAAACTTTTTGAATTTACTAAATGGCTGACGCGCTGGCCGCGAAAAGTTTTCTCCGTGAAGCACGGCGACGATGTGGCGAGCGCGGCGTGTTGCAACTGCAACGTGTGCGCGAAGGTTTGCGGCTGCGCCGGATGGCGGAGATGAACGGTGGACGCCTGCACGCCGAATACGCGCAGGTCGCCACCGGCGTTCACCACGGCGGAGGAAACCCCGTGCGAACGCAAAACTTCAATCGCGGCGTCCACGGCGAAACCTTTGGCGATGCCGCCAAAATCAAGCGCGAGCGGACGGAGAAAACGGACTTGCCGATGCGGGAGCAAAAGGACATCGCGCCAGTTGCCGGGATTTTTTCGATTGAGGTTCGCAGGCAGCAGTCCCCACGCAGCGAGCGTGGGTGCAACGGTGTAATCAAACGCGCCGTGAGACTCTTGCGCGAGCCGGTCGGCGCGGCGCAGCACCGCAAACGTCTCGCGGCTGACGGTGACGACGCGCGTGGCGGCCTCGCGGTTGAGCAGCGAAAGTTCGCTGGCAGAATCGTGCGCGCTCAAAAGATTTTGCACGCGCTCGACCGCAGCGAACGCAGCGTTCACTGCCTCGCCTGTGCCATGCGCGGCAATCTCGACGAACGTGCCGAGCAGCGGTCGGCAACGGCGAATTTCACTTGAGCACGAGTTCATGGAAAGCCAGCAGGCGTTTCACGCCGTCGGTGAGGTGGCGGCAACTCAAGGTCGCGCCGCTGACGTTTTTGATGTCGTCGTCGAGCTTGAGTTTCGCGCCGTGTTTTTTGCCGGTGAACTGCGCGCGCCAACTTTCGTCGCGCACTTGACCGCCGTAAGTCTCGCGGTAATCCATCACTTCGATTTGTTTTACCGAACCGTCGGCGTTCAAGCCCACGGCGTAGCTGATGAATTCGTGTTTGCCCAAAACTTCATCAAGGATGAACCAGCCGCCGCCGTCCACGCGCCAGACTTTCTGATCAAGATTGCGGACGCGCACGTCGGTGAGTTTCTCGATGGCCTTGCGCTGCGCGTCGGT
>JBJOPC010000129.1:0-3683 GCA_046050965.1 Verrucomicrobiota bacterium
GCCAAAAAAACTTCGTTGCAAATTTATCTCTTCGCGATGAGCGCGCCGCTCTTCCTCGTTTATGCGCTCTGGTCGTGCCACTCACGCGTGATGCCAAACTGGATTGCGCCGTCAGTGCTACCGCTGTTCTGCCTCGCGGTGACTTTCTGGGACGGACGCGCCATCAGACGCTGGCTCGCGGCCGGTTTGATTCTCGGCAGCGTCGCCGTCGCGTTGCTGCACCAACCGGCCACGCTGCAAAAACTTTTGCAGCACCCGTTGCCCCGCGAAATTTCCCGCACCGTCGCGTGGCGGGAATCTTTTGAAATAGTTCGCACTGCCGCAGTGAAATTGGAAAGTGAACGATTAGTCACCCAAAGCAAACCTTTGTTTCTGCTGGGTAGCCACTACGGCATCGTCAGCCAGTTGACCTTCCGTTTTTGGCGCGAGGGCGCGGAGTGTTACTGTCTTGCGTCGAAAGTGCCAAAGAACCAATTCTATTTCTGGCCGGGCTACACGAACCGCACCGGCGACAACGCACTTTATGTCCAAGTCCTCGGCGACGCCAACCCGCAGGAACCACCCGCGCAACTCGCGGCGGAATTCGAGAGTGTCACGGCGGCGGGTGTGTTCCCCGTGAACTACTACGGCCAGCCCGTGCGCTGGCTGCAACTCTTCGAGTGCCGCAACCTCCGCTGACATGGCGTCGCATGAAAAAGTTTTCCCCGCGCGCGATTACGATCTCGCCGCCACGCTCGACTCCGGGCAGGCATTCCGCTGGCGGTGCGCGGACGGCGTTTGGCGCGGCGTGATTCACGGACGCGCAGTGGAGTTGCAGCAGCACGGCGAAGAAATTTTCGCGCGCCTCGCCTTACCCTACACCGACTGGCGGTGGCTGGAAAATTATCTGCGCCTCGACGTTGATTTGCCCGCACTGCTGAAAACTTTTCCCGACGACGCGCCACTCAACGAAGCCGTGCGCGCGTGTCGCGGACTGCGGCTACTGCGGCAGGAACCGTGGGAATGTCTCGCGTCCTTTATCTTGTCCTCCACAAAACAGATCGTGCAAATCCGGCAAATCGTGGAACTGCTCTGCGAGCGTTTCGGCGAGCCGGTTGGCGCGGGCAAGTTTACGTTTCCATCCGCGAGCAGACTCGCCACCTGCACCGAGGCCGAGTTGCGCGCGTGCAAGATGGGATTTCGCGCGCCGTATCTGCTCGCCGCCGCGCGCGCGGTGAGCGATGGCAAACTGGATTTGCCCGCGCTGCAACATCTCCCGCTGGAGGCAGCGCGGGCGAAGTTGGTGGAGTTGCCGGGCGTGGGTAGAAAAATCGCAGACTGTGCGCTGCTGTTCAGTCACGGCTTCGACGCCGCATTCCCAATCGACGTGTGGGTGATGAAAGCGTTGCGCGAACTTTATTTTCCCAAACGCAAACCATCGGCCAAACGGCTGGAGACATTTGCCAACTCGCACTTCGGCCCACACGCGGGCTGGGCGCAGCAATATCTATTTCACTACATGAGGACTAAATGAAAACCATCGAGGTCATGAACACGCCTGCCGAGTTCGCGCAACTACGCAAGCGGGATTTGTCGCGCACGGTCTGCGTGGTGTTCGACGTGTTGCGCGCGACTAGCACGATGGTAACGGCGTTGGCGAACGGCGCGGCGGGCATCGTGCCGGTGGCGGAGATTGCCGAGGCACTGGCGTGGCGGGCGAAGTCGCCGGAGGTTTTGCTAGCGGGCGAGCGTGAGGGTGTCCGCATCCGCGCGGCGCAAACGGGCGGGGTGGACTTTGACTTGGGCAATTCCCCGCGTGAATTCACCCGCGCCGTCGTCGCGGGAAAAATTATCGTGACGACGACGACGAACGGCACACGGGCGTTGCGCGCTTGTGTGGGCGCGCGGGAAATTTTGGCGGGTTCGTTCCTGAATCTGGCCGCGACGGTGGCGCGAGTGCAGGCGTTGGACGTGGAAAATATTCTCCTCATCGGCAGCGGCACGGGCGAAGCCGAAGCGCTCGAAGACACGCTCGCCGTAGGCGCGAGCGTGGCGCAGTTGGCAACGTCACTGGCCAAACTCTCGCCCGCCACCTTGCGCGCACAGGAAATTTTTTCCGCACACGAAAAAAATTTGCTCGCCGCCATGCCGCTGGCGTCGAACGGCGCGCGGCTGCTCGCCAACCCTGCGTTGCGCGACGACGTGGCGTTATGTTTACAGCGCAACATGTCCGCTTTGGTCGCACGGCTGGACGCCGACGGCATAGTGCGGCGGCTGGATTTTTAGCTTTAGCTTGTCGCCCCAGCGCGCGTCCCTAATCTCTGCGCGTGACCATTCTCGAAGTCATTACGCGCAGTGCGGAATTTCTCGCCAAGAAGGGCGTGGACTCCTCGCGGCTCCAAGTAGAACTGCTCCTCGCGCACTTGCTCAAGCTGCCGCGCATGATGCTCTACTTGAACTTCGAGAAAAAACTTTCCGACGCCGAGCTCGCGCAACTCCGCGCACTCGTGGTGCGGCGCGGCCAGCGCGAACCGTTGCAACACCTCATCGGCTCCACCTCGTTCTGCGGCTACGAAATCGCCGTGAGCAAAAATGTTTTAATCCCGCGCCCTGAAACAGAATTACTCGCCGAACTTGGTTGGAAATTTTTAGCCCAACTCCCAACTCCCAACTCCCAACTCCTAACCGCCCTCGACTTCGGCACGGGCAGCGGCTGTCTCGCCATCGCGCTCGCGGTGAAATGCCCAGCGGTGCGCGTCACCGCGCTTGATGTTTCGGCGGATGCGCTCGCGCTGGCGCGGCAAAACGCGGTGGCGAATCAAGTCAGCGAGCGCATTGAGTTCAAGCACGGCGACGGGTTCGCCGCGTTCGCAGAGCCAAGCCAGTTCGATTTAATCGTCAGCAACCCGCCTTATATTGCCAGCGCGGAAATCGCCACGCTGCAACCGGAAGTCCGCGACCACGACCCGCGCCTTGCGCTCGACGGCGGCGTGGACGGCTTGAATTTTTATCGCCGACTCGCGGCGGAAGCGGCGGAGTTTCTGAAACCCGCTGGCAAACTCATGCTTGAATTCGGCGACGGCCAAGCGGACGCGTTGCAACAAATCTTCACCGCGCAAAAGTGGGTTGTCGAAGCCGTGCAAGCTGACTACTCTCACCGCGCCCGAATCCTGATTGTCCGCCGTTAGAATTTTCAGCCACAGATTTACACAGATGAAACACAGATTTTCCCGAAAGTGCGGATTAAGATTTTCCATCTGTGTTTCATCTGTGAGCATCTGTGGCCAAGTTGGTTTTTAATTTCTCATGCAAAGTTTATTGATCAAAGGCGGCGTCCCGTTGCGCGGCGAAGTGCAAATCAGCGGCGCAAAGAACGCCGCGCTGCCGCTCATGGCCGCGACGCTGCTCACGGATGAGCCGTGCGTCATCCGCAATCTGCCAGAGTTGAGCGACGTGAAATTCATGGCGCAAATTCTCCAGTCGCTCGGCGCGAACGTGAAAATTTCCGGCAACACCGTCCACATCCACGCGCGCAAAATCAAAAGCGTCGGCGACTACGACCTCATCCGCAAAATGCGCGGCTCGGTCTGCATCATGGGGCCGCTGCTCGGGCGACTGCACCAGGCGACGGTGTCGCTGCCCGGCGGCTGCGTCATCGGCGCGCGCCCAATCAATCTGCACTTGAAAGGTTTTACCGCGCTCGG